>CASEKM010000095.1 GCA_949288405.1 uncultured bacterium
GGCGCGGGCGGAAGCGCCTTTGGGAACGGACGGAAAGGAGTGCGTCACCATGAACTATCACATTGCGGCCCGGATGGACCGGATGGCCCCCTCGGGCATCCGGAAGGTGAACGAGAAGGCCCTGGCTATGGAGCGGGCGGGGGAGAAGGTCCTCCACTTCGAGATCGGCCGTCCCGACTTCGACACCCCGGAGTACATCAAAAGGGCGGCCGATCAGGCCCTGGCCCAGGGAAAGGTCCACTACACCTCCAACTTCGGCATGATGGAGCTGCGTCAGGCCATCGCCGACAAGCTCAAGCGGGAGAACCACATCGACTATAAGGCCTCCGAGGTGCTGGTCACCGTGGGATTGTCCGAGGCGGTGTTTGCCGTGCTGGCCGCCCTGCTGGACGAGGGGGACGAGATCCTGGTGCCCGACCCGGTGTGGCTCAACTACATCAACGTGCCCAACCTGCTGGGGGCCAAGGCCGTCACCTACAGCCTGAAGGAGGAGAACGGCTATCAGATGGATTTCGGGGAGATCCGGGCGAAGATCACCCCCAGGACCCGGGCCGTGGTCATCGTCACACCCAACAACCCCACCGGCGGCGTGCTGGAGGAGGATGTACTCAAGGAGCTGGCCTCCATTGTCCAGGAGCACGACCTGATGGTGATTGCCGACGAGATCTACGAGCGGCTGGTGTACGACGGGTGTAAGCATGTGAGCATCGCCTCCCTCCCCGGCATGAAGGAGCGCACCTTCACCATGAACGGCATGTCCAAGGCCTACGCCATGGACGGCTGGCGGCTGGGCTATGTGGCCGCTCCGGAGGAGTACATCACTGTGATGAACAAGTTCCACCAGCACAACACCACCTGCGCCCCCAGCTTTGTCCAGGCGGCCGCCATCGCCGCTCTCACCCAGGAGGGGGACGAGGTGAAGGAGATGGTGAAGGAGTACCAGCGCCGCCGGGACTACGCCGTAAAAGCCATCAACGACATCGACGGCATCCACTGCCTGTGCCCCAAGGGCGCCTTCTACATCTTCATCAACTGCAAGGAGCTGGGAAAGTCCTCGGCGGAGCTGTCCCAGTATTTCCTGGAGGAGGCCAAGATCGCCCTGGTGCCCGGCGACGTGTTCGGCCCCGGCGGGGAGGGCTATCTGCGCATGTCCTTCGCCGCCAGCTATGAGAGCATCGTGGAGGGCTGCGGCCGCCTGAAACAGGCGGTGGAGAACCTGAAAAAGTGAGGAACTTCTCCATTGCCCCGGCGCGGCCGGGGTGGTAAGATAAAAACAGAGGACTTCGCCCGGCGGCGGGGACCCCCCGCCCCACCGGACGGCTGAAAAAGGAGAATCGTTATGCGTCTGGCAACCATCAAGTTAAACGGCAAAGAAATTGCCGGTATCGTCACGGAGTCCGGCATCCTGCCCATCGCGGCCCTGAACGCGGCCAAGGGCACCGCCTGGAAAGAGGAGATGTACGAGCTGATCTGCGCCCAGCAGGTGCCCGGCCTCACCAAGTGGTACAACGAGGGCGGAAAGGACGAGCTGGAGACCATCCCCGGCCTGGTGCCCCAGGACCAGGTGGAGTACGCCCCCCTGTACCGGAATCCCCGGCGGATTTTCGGCATCGGCCTGAACTACGCCGAGCACGCGGGGGACATCGGCAACGCCCCTCCCCAGGGCTTCCCGGGCAGCTTCTTTAAAATGGCGGACACCCTCATCGGCCCGGGGGACGAGATCCAGCTGCCCACCCTGAAGGAGGCCCAGAAGACCACCGCCGAGGCGGAGCTGGGCATCATCATGGGCCGGGACTGCCGGGACGTGGCCCAGGAGGACTGGCAGAGCGCCATCGTGGGCTACACCACCATTCTGGACATGACCGAGGAGTCCATCCTGAAGGGGAACGACTACCTCAGCGGCAACCCCCGCTACCTGTGCATCGTGAAGAACTTCCCCACCTTCTTCTCCTTCGGCCCCCAGCTGGTCACCCCCGACGAGGTGCCCGACGTGCTGAAGCTGGAGGTCCAGTCGGTGCACAACGGGGAGATCCACGCCAAGAACACCGTGGACCACATGACCCATAAGCCGGACCGGCTGGTGTCCCTCCACAGCAGCATCCAGGGCTGGTACGCCGGCGACGTGCTGGCCACCGGCACCCCCCGGGCCTTCCACATCCAGGACGGGGACGTGGCCGAGTGCCGCATCGTGGGCCCCGGCGGCTTCTCCATGGAGCCCTTGGTGAACCCGGTGGCCGACCTGAAGCTCCACCCGGAGATGGGGTATTGATGGGAAAATTTTCTGCGTTTGCGCCGCGCAATCCACTGTGAGGAGGAACCTAATTATGAAAGCTGCTTTTGTTCTCACCCCGGCGGAGGCCCGCCGGCTGATCGCCAGGGCGGTCATCCAGACCCCCGAGTTCCAGAAGGCCTGGAAGGACGCCTATGTGATTCTGGCCGGCGGCACCACCAACGCCTTTATTGCCCAGGAGCTGTTGAACGACCCGTCCATCGAGCCCGGCCGCTGCACCGTGGGCCTGAGCTGCGAGGGACTGCTGTGTGTCACCGAGCCGGAGAGCCGCAAGAGCTTCCCCAACGTGTTCTACAAGGGCCAGCCGGTGGACAAGAAGATCGACGAGGCCCTGCAGGACTACCACGCCGACACCGTCATCCTCAAGGGGGCCAACGCCTTCGACCTGGAGGGCCACGTGGGAATCATCACCAGCGGCTTCAACGGGGGCACGGTGCCCAACTTCATCGGGTACATGACCTCCAAGGGGCTGAAGTGGATCTGCCCGGTGGGCTATGACAAGCTGGTGCCCTCCGTGCCGGCGGCCAGCCGGGCCCTGGGCGGGGCCAGCCATATCGACATCTCCCTGGGGGCCGACCCCGGCATGTACTGCCTGTCCAGCGCGGACGTCGTCACCGAGGCGGAGGCCATCCGGATGATGTTCCGCTGCGAGGCCAAGGTGGTGTGCGCCAGCGGCATCGGCGGCAACGAGGGGGCCCACTACTGGGCGGTGGACGGCGAGGAGGCCGACGTCAAGGCCCTGGTGGACTACCTGGAGCAGAACGTCAAGGGCGAGCCCGCCATCAAGGGCAACAAGGGAAACTGCTCCAACTGCCGCTACCCCGGCTGTAAGTACAACGGGAAGCCTCTGCCCGATTGGATGAAAAAGAAGGGCATTGAGAAATAAGCGCGGCCAGGTTCCTGCTGGACTGCTTCGCCGCCGGGTCCCCCTGTGGACCTGCACCAGAGGCAGGGTGAGACAGCCGCTGCTATGGGACGCCCCATGGAGCAGGTCCTGTAAAGACAGACTGCCGCCGTTCTAACGGAAGTTTCGCTTTCCTGGCAACCCGCTGTTAGCAGCTCGCACTTCTACAATCCCCTGCGTATCCAACGTAAGACAGGAGAGGCGCCGCCAACGCGGCGCCTCTCCTGTTAAAAACTCGATCTTTCCTGCCAGGGGCTCTTGTACTGTCCGCACAAGCTGGGGCTGGGCACAGGCGCTTCCGGTGGCTTTTGCCTGTATTGCGAAAACGGCATCCGCAGCGTTCAGGCGGGACGCAGGCATGGCCTTCGGCTCCTCCCGCCGGGCGGGCATCCGTCTCATGCCGCCTGCTCCGCCAGATAGGCGTCCAGCCGCACCTCCACATTTTCCTGCAGGTTGCGGTAGAAGAACTGGTAGTCGTACAGGTGGTACACGCCATCCGGGAAGATGCTCAATCCCGGCGGATATTCCTCCGGCGTAACATCCGTCACCTTCAGGGCGCCCCGCAGGCCATCAATGTAGGCCCCGGTAAGCTGGGGGATCTCGGCGGTAATATTCCCACTGTAATCTGTGAAACAGGCCCCCAGGTTCTCCTCTTTCCCGGCAGGCGTGCCGTCAGTCTTCCAGTTGAGGGGGTTGATTGCCAGCGTGCGGGTCCCAGCGGGGATCACAAGAGAGTCCGCAACCGCCTCCGCTTCGCTGTTGAAGGAGACAATAACGCCGGTATCGTCCGCGCCGGAGGCAAAGCGGAGATGGGGGTACTCCGCCAGTTCTTCCGCAGAGATGCTCCAGCCGATGGCGTAACAGGCTACCAGCAGGTCGTTGACCGTTTCCTCTGCAAAGCAGTCCTTCAGCAGCCGGATGCTCATATCGGCCCCTTGGGAGAATCCCGCCAGGATAATGGGCCGGCCCTCGTTGTAGTGTTCCAGATAGTAGGTAAAGGCGTCTTTCACGTCCTCATAGGCCAGAGCAAGGTACTCCTCCCGCTCCTCGGCCGGTAACTCATAGGCATTCAAGCCCGCCTGCCGGTAGTAGGGGGCAAAGAACCTGGCGTCCTGGTCGTAGATCCCCTTTTCCATGTTGGTGGCGCCCAGGAAATCGCCCCTGGCATCCTCATCGTCCATGGACATATTGAAGCTGTCCTCCTCTCCGCCGTAGACCGTGGGACAGATAAAGAACACATCCGCATCTGCGGTCTTTTCGGCCTCCAGATAGGCCCAGCTTTCCGCCCGGGCATACACCGAGGGCTGTTCGCCGGTTTTGCCGCAGCCCGCCAGCGCAAACACCAGGAGCAGGACAAGGAACCGTGCTGACGTTCCCTTTTTCATCTTCTTCATATAGAGATCGCCTCCGTTATGCATTTTGAAACGTCCCTAGGAAATAGGGCAAAGCATTGAAACCCGCGTGCTGCCAGGCCGCGCGGCACACTCCAGCCAGCGCAGCCGGAGTGATATCATGGATCAACCTTTTCGGCCGCCCCGTCAGGGACGAGAAAAAGGACGTGAAATCCAAGTATAACAGCCGTTTTCGGCTATTATACCATACTCAAACGGGGATTAAAAGTTCTTTCTCTGTCTCGCCCTATCTTCTCACGTCAACGATCCACCCAATGGTTTTACGATGCTGTTAACAAAAAAACATCCTCTGTAAATTACACAGAGGATGTTTTCTCTATTTGTTCATTTAGCGGTTGCGTTAATGAGGTCACATGGGGAGCTCGTCGTTGTACAAGCGTACAGTTATTGTACCGCTTTGATCAGCCGCAGGGCATCCTCCAGAGTCCGCTGGTAGTAGACTGCACTTCTGGAGGCATACTCCCGAAAATCCTGGGCGGAGCGGTCGATGCTGAACATTGCGGTCACCCCCAGCTCATAGGCAACTCCGGCGTCTTCCGCAATGCTGCCCACCAGGGCCAGCAGAGGGATGTCCCGAGGCTTGGTGCGCTTCGCGATCCCGGAGATGACTTTCCCCTGAACGCTCTGACTATCGATCCGTCCCTCTCCGGTGATGACCAGATCGCTCCCCTCCAGCATGGTGTCAAATTGTACCGTGTCCAGCACACACTCAATGCCGGATTTCAGTTCCGCCCCAAGGAAGGCAACGCACCCCGCCCCCATGCCGCCGGCGGCCCCTGCCCCCGGAATTTGGGCCACAGAGCTCCCCAGATTCTGTTGAATGACCTCAGCCAGATGGGCCAGCCCAAAATCCAGCCGCTCCACCATCGCCTTATCCGCCCCCTTCTGAGGGCCGAACACGTGGGCAGCGCCCGTGGGGCCGCATAAAGGGTTCTCCACGTCGCACATGGCAGTAATTGTTACCCCCTCCAACACCATCCTCTCCTGGGCCACATCGATGCGCTCTATTTCAGAGAGTGTTCCTCCTGTGGGGACAAATTCCTGGCCTCTTTGATTGTAAAAGTGTGCCCCCAGGGCTACGGCAGCACCGCAGCCTCCGTCGTTGGTGACGCTGCCTCCCAGGCCCAGCAGGATCTCCGTACAGCCGCTCTTTACTGCATGGGAGATGATCTGTCCTACCCCATACGTGGAGGCGGACTCCGGGTCCCTGCGTTCCCCCGCCATGGGCAGGCCCGCTGCGGCAGCCATCTCAACCACGGCAAGTTTCCCTTTGCGGGCATAGGCAGCTTTCACTGGTTCTCCAAATGGGCCCTGGACAGAAATGGTCACCCGCTCGGCTCCGATTGCCTCCTGAAAGCATTCCACCGTGCCCTCTCCCCCGTCCGCTACCGGCACGGCAACAATTTGGCACCCGGGAAAAAACTTGGAGATGGACTCCCGGGCGATGGAGCAGATTTCCAGGCTGGAGAGAGTTCCCTTAAAGGAGTCGGAAATGACAATACACTTTTTCATACGCGCTATTTGTTGACCACGTTGATGGGTTTTCCCTCCAGATAGGCCTTCACGTTCTCCACGGTGATGTCCATGATGCGCTGGCGGGCCTCCTTGGCGCCCCAGGACATGTGGGGGGTGATGATGCAGTTGGGG
>CASEKM010000096.1 GCA_949288405.1 uncultured bacterium
CGCCGCCGCCCCGTGGGACAGCCTCCGCCCGGCGAACAGAGAGGGCAGCTCCTCCAGGGCGTGCTCGCACAGGGTGAGAAATTCCTGATTGGAGTGGGCCCCGTACACCACGTCGGGGAAGGGCTCCACCTGGTCGGGCCACAACATGGCCACGATGGGCCGCCCGGTGGACAGGTACTCGTACATCCGGGTGGGGATCACATCGCTGTCCGGCTGTTCCTCCCGGAGAAAGTCCATCAGCACCTGGCACCGGGCCAGATAGGCGGGCACCTCCATCTGGGGACAGGGGGGCAGGAAGGACACGTTGGGCAGCCGCTTGAGCTTTTTTACCAGGGGGTTGGGTTCCCGGCGGCCCAGGAGCAGAAAATTCCACTCCGGATGGGCGTGGGCGGCGTGCAGGACGGGGGACAGGTCCAGGTCGGGGTGGATGGTCCCCGCCCACCCGAAGGTGGGGGCGCTCCGCCGGGGTGGGCGGTCCTCCGGCGGCCGGGCCGCCTTGGCGAACAGGGGGTAGGCGGTCCCGTTGGGCAGCAGGGCGATGTTGCTGCTGCACGGGGAGAGCCGGTCGGCCAGCCCCTGGGAGGCGGCGAACACCACGTCGGCGGTGGAGGAGAGCACCCCCTCCCAGGCGGGGGGCAGGTCGTCCCACTCCCGGTCGCAGTCGTACACCAGCCCGTCGTAGTCCAGCCGGTCCAGCAGGTGGACCTGCTCCGGGCAGGTGGTCCACAGCAGGGGGGCGCGGAACCGGTGCTTGGCTATTTTCCCGGCGATGTACCGGGCCAGCTTCCGCTGGCCCAGCTGAAAGAGCTCCCCGTACCGCTCGTCCACCGGGAGGAGGAGCGGGGGCAGGGTGTAGGTGGTGATGTTGGGCTTCACCGCCCGGCCCTTGCCCCGGAAGCGCTGGTCCCGCCAGCTCTCGGCGGGGGAGAAGTAGAGCACCTGCACGTCCTTCAGCCGGGCCACCAGCTGCTGGGTGCGCCCGGGGGAGGGACTCCAGGGCTCGTTGGAGAGACAGACGATCTGTTTCAATGGGGGCCTCCTAGGAAAACACGCTCCAAAACGCCCTTGCGCGGAGCGGAAAAAGCAGGTATAATACGCAGACACGGTTAAAACCGTGTAAAAAAAGATACCGATATTCCTTACTTATTATATCGGCCCCGGCATGCGGGGTCAAGGGAGGAGGTCCCAAAAATCCATGCTGGAAGTCATACAAACCGTGGACGAGACCATTCTGCTGTGGATTCAGGAGACGGTCCGCCAGGGGTGGCTCAACCCCCTGGTGGAGTTTTACACCACCCTGGGCAACGGGGGGCTGCTGTGGATCGTGCTGTCTCTGGCCCTGCTGTGCTGGAAGCCCACCCGGAAGGTGGGGGCGGCCGCCCTGCTGGCCCTGCTGCTGGGGGCGCTGTGCACCAATGTGGTGCTGAAAAACCTGGTCCAGCGGCCCAGGCCCTATACGGTGGTGGAGGGCCTCATCCCCCTGCTCACCTCCGGGGACCCCAACTCCTTCCCCTCGGGGCACACCTGCGCCGCCTTTGCCGCCGGTTTGGCCTGGGCGGGGACCTGTTCGGCCCGGTGGGCCCGGATCGCCGCGGTGGTCAGCGCCGTGTGCATGGGCCTGTCCCGGCTGTATGTGGGGGTCCACTACCCCAGCGACGTGCTGGCGGGGGCGCTGGTGGGCTCCCTGGCCGCCCTGGCTGCTCTGGCCCTGGCGCGGCGGTGGGAGAGAGCGCATAAACAACTGTAGGGGCGGATATCATCCGCCCGCAGACGGTCAAAAACCCGGCTCTGTCTGAAAAAACAGAGCCGGTTTTTTGATTTTAGGAGTCAGTCCGCCCGCAGGCCCCCGGTGGCTGCTTCAGTACACCGCCAGGAGCCGTCTGCCTGCCGCTCCAGGCGGTATTCCAGGGTGTCCAGCCAGAGGCCGGCCCAGGGGCTGTTCGCCTCCGCCAGATCAATTCCGGCCCCGGCCATCCAGTAGACGGTGTTGGGTTCCACCGGGTCCAGAGCCAAGGTGATCCGGGCACAGAACGCGGTTTCGCCGGTGTCGTAGACCTCCGCCTGGGCAAGCCGGGCAGAGGTGACCGCCTTGGGATGGCGGGGATCTAGGTCCAGGTAGAATTGGGCCAAAGCGGTTCCAAAGCTTGCGGCTGCCTCCTCAACGTCCGCAGAGGAGCTGGAAACGGTTACCCGGGTTGGACTGGCGCTGCGGGAAAAGAGCTCTTGGGGCTGAAGCAGGGACTCGGGCAGCGAGATCCGCGTCCCAGTGGGGGAGTTAAAGATGAAGAGCTCCGCCTCTGGGTTGTAGTAGGGCGCCAGCCCTAGGGACTCCAGGCACAAAGACAGCCAAGCAGACCAGTCCTCCGGCTGATAGTCCAGGGTTTTGACCGCTGTCTCCCAGTCCGGGTCGGACAGCAGGGCTGGGATGAGAACGGTCTCCGCCTGGAGGTAGTCGGCCGAGGCCAGGGTGTCGGCAATTTGATTGCGTTCCATCTGTTCATGGGCAAGAGAACCAAGGGCGGAGCACATATCCCGGTTGGACAGGGGATAGCGGCCCAGAGAGTGTCCGTCCGCTCCGAAAAATTCCACGCTGGAGCCGTAATACAGGTCTGCGAAAGCAGTAGTATCGGACTGAGGGTCGCCGGACCGCAGTATCTCTTTGGCCTGATTGACCAGGTCGGAGTCGGTAATCGGCGGGCCGATAAAGCTGGAGAGCGGTCCAAAACTCGCGTGGAGGGAGACAGTCTGCTCTAGGGCGGCGGCCATTTCAGAGGATGAGGCGGCATCGGCGGCAGTGTCCTGAGCTGCTCCCCAGCAGATCTCCAGCACCGCATCCACCAGGTGGTCGGGAATAGCGATGGTGTACCAGCTCCCCGCGTCCATGGCCCGGGCGTACCAGCCCTCCGGGGCGGACGGGTCCCACCAGGGCACGCCGTAGCTCACCTCATAGAAGGTGGTCCAGTTGGTGAGCCAGTCCTCCATGTCATAGTCTGGGGAGGCGTTTTGTTCCACACAGGCGGGGTCGTTCAGGAACAGCTCCGTGAGCTGGGTCTTGAATACGGGATACTCTACCCGGTACTGCACCTGAGGCAGGGTGCGCTGTTCCTGTTGAAGAACTCTTATTTGCTCAATAATCCCGTCTGGGAAAACAGCGGCAGGAAAACAGGCCAGATGTTCTGAGTCAGGGTTCAGGACGTATGTCTCCGGATCGGATAAATTTGAATCTCGATAAAGATAATAGGTGGCCGCTTCCATCTCTCCGCCCCGCTCATACCAGAAGGTAAGCGGGGTAGAGGAGAGAAAACGGGATGGCCAATCGGTTTCCAACACCTCATCAGAGAAGTTCAACAAGTCGTGAACCTGGTTCAGCAGTTCTTTTGCCTCCGCCAGAAGGTCCGGGTCCGTGATTTGGGTGGGGTCGGCACCGCTGCTATAGAGGGGCTGCCCCAGGTGGACAGCCTGGGCGACAGATACATGATACTTAAAGTCACTGTAGATGGAGTCTGGGTCAGGAACGGCTTGGTCCCGTTCCCCCGCAAACACAAACACCGCCGCCAGGGCCAGGGAGGCCGCCGCCAGAAAGAGGGCGGTTTTCTTTGTCTCCGGCTGTTTCACCAGCTGGGCAATCCGCCTCTGGACGGTTTTCTTTCCTCCGGTCATGGTGGTGGAGCAGGACAGCACCCCGCCCGCCCCGGACCGCCGGGCCACCAACCCGATCAGCGTGCGGCCGTAGGGGATGCGCTCTGCCTCCCCCAGCCGGGCAATGGTCCCCTCGTCGCAGGAGAGCTCCCCGTCCCGCTTGGACAAGATGACTGCCGCCCACACCAGGGGGTTATACCAGTGGAGGGCCAGGGCCAGGCACCGGAGGAGGGACCAGATGTGGTCCCTGTGCCGGAAGTGAGTGAGCTCGTGGGAGAGCACGTGGGTGCGGACTGTTCCGTCCTCCGCCGCCTCCGGGGTGAGGTAGACGGCGGGCCGGAGCACCCCGCACAGACAGGGGGAGGACAGCCCCTCCGCCTCATACACCGGCAGGGGACAGCCCGCCGTGGGGAGGGGGCGGCGGCTTTTTCGGAGCTTTTGGGCAAACCGCAGGTTGGCGGCCAGCACCGCCAGCAGGACCACGCCAACTCCCGCCCCCCACACCAGCACCACGGCGGCGCGGAGCGCGTCGTCCAGCGTGGGGCCGCCGAAGTACATGTAGATTTCCCCGTTTTCCTGGAGCTCCCAGAGGGCGGTGTCCTGGTCCGACCGGCTGGTCTGCACCGTACCGTCGTCAGCAATGGTGAGGCCGTTTTCCTCCAGACGGTCGGAGGGGATGACCCCATAGCCCATGGCGGTGTCCGGGGAGAGGGGGCGGGTTGACAAGACGGGCAGCTCCGGCGCCAGATTCGCCGCCGAGGCGGGAAGGGAGAGGCCGGGAATCTGGAACGGCGCCAGCAGCCGCAGGAGGACCACTATCCACAGGGCGTACCGCACCCGGGGGGACAGTCTTCGGAACAGGGTCCCCCGCAGCAGCAGAAAGACCGCCAGCAGAATGGATGAGGTGACGCACCAGGAGATGAGCAGATCGGTCATTTTCCCTCCGCCTCCTTTAAAACGGCGTACAGCTCCTCAATTTCTTCTTGGGTCAGGGCCTTCTCCCGGGCCATGGAGGACACCATCAGGCCCACGCTCCCCTGGTACACCCGGTCCAGAAAGGAGCGGGTCTCCTGGCGGGCGGCCTTCTCCCGCTCCACCGCTGGGAAGTAGTGCTTGGCCCGGCCCCGGACCTCCACCCGGACCAGGCCCTTGTCCTCCATCCGGCGCAGGGTGGTGATGGTGGTGCTCTTGGCCCAGCCCACCTTCTCCTTTAAGACGGGGACCAGCTGGGTGACCGTCTGGGGGGCGCGCCCCCACAGGCAGTCCAGCACATGCCACTCGCTGTTGGTGAGCATCGTTTCCGACATGTTTTGCACACCTCCTCTGCATAGTTTACTTTGTAAACCAAATATATCACAAAAGGTCTACGATGTCAACCAAAACGAGAAGGACCGGCGGCCGGAGTCAAGGAGGACAGGGACTTCTTAACGAACATTTTACTATTGACGAACCGCCCTGTTGATGCTATGTTATACATGCTGGAATATAGAGGTAGAGTCTGTCATAGAGGGCAGCGAGCTGCTTCTCCGTGGATTCACAGCGCCGGACGAAAGGGCTGTCTGGGCCCTTCCGTGGGAGATGGACGGGGCTTCTATCAGGAAGAGGTCCTGCTCTTTTTTTGCTCTGAACACAGCGGGACGGCCGCCCGTCGGTCCGGCACGTCCCGCCTTCAAAGGCGGGGCGGCGCACCAAAAGAAACGAGATAAAATAAAAGGGGTTTTGTTTGGCTTATGGATATGGATGTTTCCCTCTCCTATTTTCTCCAGGCGATCTCTACGAACCCGATCATGCTGGTGACCGTGCTGCTCACCCTGGGCGTTGTCTTCGTCAACGGCTGGACCGACGCCCCCAACGCCATCGCCACCTGCATCACCACCCGCTGCCTGGGGGCCCGAAAGGCCATTATGCTCAGCGCGGTCTTCAACTTCCTGGGCGTGCTGATCATGACCCATATCAACAGCTCGGTGGCCTCCACCATCAGCGATATGGTGGACTTCGGCAGCAACACCCACGAGGCGCAGATCGCCCTGTGCGCCGCCCTGTTCTCCATCGTGGTGTACAGCGTGGGGGCGTCCTATTTCGGCATCCCCACCAGCGAGAGCCACAGCTTAATCGCAGGCCTCACCGGGGCCGCCATCGCCATCCACGGCGGGCTGGACGGCGTCAACGGGGCGGAGTGGATCAAGGTCATCTACGGCCTGGTCCTCAGCCTGGCCCTGGGCTTCCTGTCCGGCTGGGTGCTGTGCAAGCTGGTCACCGTGGTGTGCTACAACATGAACCGGCACAAGACCAACCGCTTCTTCCGGGCGGCCCAGATTTTCGGCGCCGCCGCCATGAGCTTCATGCACGGGGCCCAGGACGGCCAGAAGTTCATCGGCGTGCTGTTCCTGGGCGTGGCCTTCAGCAACGGCCAGAGCAGCGTGGAGGGGGTGGCCATCCCCATCTGGCTGATGGTGGTGTGCAGTACCGTCATGGGCGTGGGCACCAGCGTGGGCGGCGAGAAGATCATCAAATCGGTGGGCATGGACATGGTGAAGCTGGAGAAGTACCAGGGCTTTGCCGCCGACCTGTCCGCCGCCTTCTGCCTGCTGCTGTCCAGGGTGAAGCGGCTGTCCGCCATCAACTTCGGCGTGGTCAAGGACATGATGCTCACCTGGGTGTTTACCTTCCCCGGCTGCGGCCTCATCAGCTTTGTGATGGCCAAGCTGTTTATGACCATCCTGTGATTCCGGAGCGTTCCGGTTCTGTTTGGGTCCCCATTTGAAGATTTGATTCAGGAGTGAGACGGAAATGGCAAAGAAGCAAGACGCATATTATTTTGAAACCTTTACGGCCTGTCTGGACGACGCCTGCAAGGCGGCCCAGCTGCTGGACCGGTCCATGCGGGAGTTTGACCCCGCCCAGATCAAAGAGACGCTGGACGAGATGCACAACATCGAGCACGCCGCCGACGACAAGAAGCACGAGCTGCTCAACGTGCTGGCCAAGGCCTTCATCACCCCCATCGAGCGGGAGGACATCATCCTCCTCAGCCAGAACATCGACGAGGTCACCGACAAGATCGAGGACGTGCTGCTGCGTGTCTACTGCAACAACGTGCAGAAGATCCGGCCGGAGGCCCTGGAGCTGTCCCGGCTGGTGATCCGCTGCTGTGAGGAGGCCAAGCTCATGGCCCAGGAGTTCGCCGACTTCAAGCGCTCCAAGGGCCTGCGGGACCACATCATCCGCATCAACACCCTGGAGGAGGAGGCTGACCAGCAGTTCATCAATAACATGCGCACCCTCCACACCACCTGCACCGACCCCATTGAGATCATC
>CASEKM010000097.1 GCA_949288405.1 uncultured bacterium
AAGGCGGCCGCCGAACTGCTCATCTCGCAGCCGGCCGTCACCAAACACATCAGCGAACTCGAGAAACAGGTCGGCGCCCCTCTCTTCGACCGGCGCGGCGGCACCGTGTCGCTGACCCCGCAGGGAGCCCTGCTGCTCGACTATGCCAACCGCATCCTCAGCCTCTACGGCAACCTGAACGACGCCTTTGCCGACAACGGCTGCCTCCCCTCCGGCACCATCCGGCTGGGCGCCAGCACCACGATCGCCCAATATGTCCTGCCCAGCATGCTGGCCCTCTTCCGCCGCCGCTATCCCGACATCCGCATCGAAATGGCGATGGGCAACACGGAACGGATCGAGGAGCTGACCGCCGACGGCCGCATCGACCTGGGCGTGATCGAAGGCAAGGCAACCGGCCACAACCTCCACTACGAACATTTCATGAATGACGAACTGGTGCTGGTCACCGCAACCGCCAACTCGGCCTTCCGGCTCGACGAGGTGAACCGCGACCAGCTGGCCGCCCTGCCCCCCAGGGAGCGGCTGCTGCTCTACCTCTATTATTACCAGGGCTACTCCACCGGGGAGATGGCCCAGATGCTGGGGGAGAAGCCCGGCACCCTCCGGTCCCACCTCTCCCGGGCCCGGAAGGCTCTGAAACTGCGATTGGAGGCGGAAGGCTATGGACCCTCGTGAACTCAACCAGCTTTTTGAACAGTTGTCCCCCACCCAGGAGCAGGAAGATGCCCTGCTGGACCGGCTCCTGGACCCCGATCAGGAGGGGCAGCGACCCATGCAGAAGTCCCATAAAATGAAGCTCCTGGTGGTGCTGCCCGCGGCGGCGGTGCTGGCCGCCTGCGCCTTCACGGCGGCGTCCGCCCTGGACCCCCGGCTGCTCAGCTTCTTCCAGCGCACGCCCCAGGACACGGAGCCCCTGGCCGACGGCGTGGTGGCGGTGGACCAGAGCCACACCTATGAAAACGGCTGGACGGTGGACGTGCGGCAGGTGCTGGCCGACCGGTACTCCCTCACCGTTCTGGTGGAGGTGACCGCCCCGGAGGGGACGGTGCTGGACCAGGCGGAATACTACCTGGACCTGGCTTCGGACCTCCTGCCCGAGCTGGAGGGCCGGACCGGCGTGGGCGGCTGGCGGTCCGGCTCCACCCTCCTGGCCGACGATGATCCCACGGACAACCAGCTCACTTTTCTTTGGTACCGCTCCCCCACCTCCTATCTGAAGGGGGGACCCGAGTCCTTCACTGGCCGCACCGCCGTCTTGACCCCCCGGTCCATTCAGTCTGACGGCTGGGGCTCCTCCCAGTATCTGGAGGTAGACCTCTCCCAGGAGACGTGGACCTGCACCGTGGACCTGCCGGAGGAGGACAGCGGGACAGAGATCCCGGCCGGCCAGACCGTCCAGGTGGGGGAGGACGAGATGGAGGTGACCCGGCTGTACCTCTCCCCCATCAGCTGCGCCTTCACCCTCCAGGGGGAGGGGCACGACAGCCGCATGTGGGGCCCTGTGGGCCTGTCCTCCCTGATGGAGGAGACCTTTCTCACCCTAACAGACGGCTCGGTGCTGCCCATGTCCCGGCTGGTGAATCTCACCTATAATCAGGACGCCGGCCGGGCCGAGGCTGTCTTCCAGCTGGAGCGGATCGTGGACCCGGACCGGGTGGAGTCCGTCACCATCCTGGACCAGACCGTCTCCCTGGAGCCCCAGAGCTGAAAAAAGCCGGAACAGAGTCGCCTCTGTTCCGGCTTTGTGCTGCCGTGATTATTTCGCCGCAGGCTCGACCGCCTGGGCGTTCTTGGTGGAGACCGCCCACTTGGTCAGCTCCACGCGCACCCGGTCGGCGCCGCTCTCAATGACGATGGTGTTCTCCTTCACCGCGCAGATGGTGCCGGTGATGCCGCCGATGGTGGTGATCTCATCCCCCACGGCCAGGGAGTCCCGCATGTTCTGGGCCTCTTTTTTCCGCTTGTTCTCCGGGCGGATCATTAAGAAGTACATCAGTGCGAACATCGCAATGATCATAATCCACATTTCCATGGTGTTCCCTCCAAGAAGTTAGATTTCTGCAAAACGCGCTTGTATGATTATAACCGCTTTCCCCGCGGTTGGCAAGTGTTTCTGGAAATTTTATTGGTTGTCCTCCAGCTTCCGGTCCAGCATGCCGGAATATTCGGCCCGGAACGCCTCGAACGTCCCTGCGTCCATGGCCTCCCGGATGCGGGCCATGAGGGAGTTGTAGAAGTACAGGTTGTGGAGGACCGCCAGGCGCATGGCCAGCATCTCCCCCGCCGTCACCAGGTGGCGGAGATAGGCCCGGGAGAAATTCCGGCACACGGGGCACTGGCACTCCGGGTCGATGGGCAGGGGGTCCAGCTTGTACTTCTCATTTTTGATGTTGATGGTCCCCCGCCAGGTGTACAGCTTGCCGTGGCGGGCGTTCCGGGCGGGCATGACGCAGTCGAAGAAGTCCACCCCCCGGGCCACCCCCTCGATGATGTTGGAGGGGGTGCCCACCCCCATGAGATACCGGGGCTTGTCCGCCGGCATGTGGGGCTCCACCGCGTCGATGATGTCGTACATGGTCTGGGTGGGCTCCCCCACCGCCAGGCCGCCGATGGCAAAGCCGTCGCAGGGCAGCTGGGCGATCTGGTCCATGTGCCGCTGGCGGATATCCGGGTAGGTCCCCCCCTGGTTGATGCCGAAGAGCATCTGCCCCGGGTTGACGCAGTCCGGCTGCTCATTGAGCCGCCGGTGCTCCGCCACGCACCGCTCCAGCCAGCGGGCGGTGCGGTCCGCCGACTGCTCCACATACTCCCGGGGGGCCGGGTTCTCCACACACTCGTCAAAGGCCATGGCGATGTCGCTGCCCAGGTTGGACTGGATCTGCATGGACTCCTCCGGCCCCATGAAGATGCGCCGGCCGTCGATGTGAGAGGCGAAGGTGACCCCCTCCTCGGTGATCTTCCGCAGGGAGGACAGGGAGAACACCTGGAAGCCGCCGCTGTCGGTGAGCATGGGGCCGTCCCACCCCATAAATTTGTGCAGGCCCCCCATCTCCCGGACCACCTTGTCCCCGGGGCGCAGGTGCAGGTGATAGGTGTTGGACAGCTCCACCTGACAGCCGATCTCCTTTAAATCAAAGGCGGACACCGCCCCCTTGATGGCCCCCTGGGTGCCCACGTTCATAAAGACCGGGGTCTGGACCGTGCCGTGGGGGCAGGTAAACACCCCCCGGCGGGCGCTTCCCTCCGTCTTGACTACCTGAAACATAACATTCTCCTCAATATGTTTGATACCGTCAATGCGCGGGGGATATTGTACCGGATTTCTCCCCGCCTGTCAATGCGCGGGGTCAGGCGTCCCGTCCGTCTCCCCGTTCAGCTCCTCCGCCAGCCGCTCCGCCTGGAGCTTGGCGTCGCCGCTCCCCTGGTCCGCAGCCCTCCGGTACCAGCGCAGGGCCTCCGGCAGGTCCCGCTCCACGCCCTCGCCGTTCTCATAGAGGCCGCCCAGCCGGAGCATGGCGGTGGTCTCCCCCTCCTCCGCCGCCCGGCGGTACCAGAGGACTGCCTGCTCCAGGTCGGAGTCCACCCCCTCTCCGTACTCACAGCAGTAGGCGTAGCAGTACATGGACCGCACGTCCCCCGCCTCGGCCCCCTTCTGATACCAGCGGGCGGCCTCCGCCTCGTCCTGCTCCACCCCTTTTCCGTTGTCAAAGCACCAGGCCAGGTTGCCCATGGCCCGGCCGTTTCCGCCCTCCGCCGACCGGCGGTACCAGGCGGCCGCCTGCTCCCAGCTCTGCTCCACACCGGCGCCGCTCTCATAGCACCAGCCCAGGCAGCACATGGCGTCCGTATCTCCGCCGGCCGCCCCCTTCTCATAGCAGCGCACCGCCAGGGCGGGGTTCTCCTCGGTCCCGATGCCGTGGAACAGGCAGTCGGCCAACAGGAGGAGCCCCCGGGAGGAGCCCTGCCCGGCGGCCTGCCGGTAGAGCTCGATCGCCCCCTCCGGGTCCCTGTCCACCCACTTGCCCTGTTCCATCAGCCAGCCCAGGCAGCACTTGCCCTCCGGGTCGTTCCCCTGGACCGCCTTGCGGTACCAGGCCACCGCCAGCTCCGGGTCGCGCTTTGTGCCGATGCCGAACTCGTAGTGCTTGCCCAAAATGGCCTGGCTGGCCGCGTCCCCCTGGAGGGCGGCCATGCGCAGCCACCGGAAGCCCTGCTCCAGATCCCGCTCCACCCCCAGGCCCTGCTCATAGCAGTGGGCCAGCAGCCGCTGAGCCCGGGCGGAGCCGTAGTCCGCCGCCTTCCGGTAGCACTCCGCCGCCTCCTTGGGGCTGGCGGTCACGCCGATGCCGTCCTCATAGCACACCCCCAGGTTGCACAGGGCGGACAGGCTCCCCATCTCCACCGCCTGCTGGTACAGCCAGAAGGCCTGCCGGGGGTCGGCCTCAATGCCGATGCCCTGCTCCATGCACAGTCCTAGGTTGCAGGTGCCCCAGCCGCTGCCCAGCTCGGCGGACCGGCGGAAGCACTCCAGCGCCCGCCGCTCGTGGCCGTCCTGCTCCACCCAGAACACCCCCAGGGCGGACCAGTCGTTGCCGGTGAGCTCCCGCTCCTGTGCGCAGGCCAGGGGACCGCCGCACCGGGGACACGCCTGCGGCATGGTCTCCCCCTCTCCCCAGAAGCGGCACGCATCGTTCATACAGTGGTAGATCATCGGGTGTTCCTCTCTTTTCTCTCTCTGTGTCCCGGCCGCCCTCCGCGCCCTCACAGGCCCCGCTCCAGGATGCGGTAAACGGCCTCCATGTCCAGGCTTGCCCGGAGGGCGGCGGCCAGCCGGTCGTACTGCCGGTCCTTATAGGTCTCCAGATCCTCCGGCTCCGGGCCGGAGCTCTCCCCCTCCAGCCCCTTTTCCTGGAGCAGCAGGGAGACCAGGGCCTGGAGCAGCGGGGGGGAGTCGAACAGCCCGTGGAGATAGGTGCCCAGCACCCGGCCGCTCAGGGCAAACAGCCCCCCGCTCACCCCCATGTGGATCTCGTACCCCTCATAGGGGGCGCCGGACAGGGGGGCGTAAAACCCCTCCTCCGCGGGAAAGGTCCCGGCGGTCCGGGCCCGGGTCTTCTCCCGCCGGAAGACGGTGGACACGGGCAGCAGGCCCAGTCCGGCCAGGGTGCCGCCTCCCTCCGTCCCCTCCGGGTCGGACAGGGTCTCCCCCAGCATCTGATACCCCCCGCAGATCCCAATGACCGGCACACCGCCGGCGGCCAGCCTCTGGACGGCGGCCTCCAGACCGCTCCGCCGCAGCCACCGCAGGTCGTCCAGGGTGCTCTTGGTGCCGGGGAGGATCACTAGGTCGGGGCGGCCCAGCTCCTCCGGCCGGGCCACATACCGCACCCCCACCGCCGGATGGCGCTCCAGAGGGGCGAAGTCGGTGAAGTTGGAGATGCGGGGCAGGCGGACCACCGCCGCGTCCAGCGGCTTTCCCGCCCGCCGGGCGGAGAAGCGGGAGGACAGGCTGTCCTCCTCGTCCAGGTCCAGGTCCAGCCAGGGCACCACCCCCAGCACCGGCACCCCGGTGAGGGCCTCCAGCTGGGTCAGGCCGGGCCGCAGGATGTCCACGTCCCCCCGGAACTTGTTGATGATGGTCCCCTTCACCATGGCCCGCTCGTCGGGCTCCAGCAGGGCCACCGTCCCGTACAGGGAGGCGAACACGCCCCCCCGATCGATGTCCCCCGCCAGCAGCACCGGGGCTCCGGCCAGCTTGGCCATCCCCATGTTCACAATGTCGTCCGCCTTCAGGTTGATCTCCGCCGGACTGCCCGCCCCCTCCAGGACGATGACGTCGTACTCGGCCGCCAGGGACCGGTAGGCCTCCAGGATCTGGGGCACCAGCTGCCTCTTATAGCGGAAGTAGTCGGCGGCCCTCATGTCCCCCAGCACCTCCCCGTTGACGATCACCTGGCTGCCCGTGTCGCTGTTGGGCTTGAGCAGGATGGGGTTCATCCGCACCGAGGGCTCTACCCCGGCGGCCTCCGCCTGCATCACCTGGGCCCGGCCCATCTCCAGGCCCTCCCGGGTGATGAAGCTGTTCAGGGCCATGTTCTGGCTCTTGAAGGGGGCCACGGAGCAGCCGTCCTGTCTGAAAATGCGGCACAGGCCGGCGGCAAGCACGCTCTTGCCCGCGTTGGACATGGTGCCCTGGATCATAATGGATTTGGCCGGCATGGCGG
>CASEKM010000098.1 GCA_949288405.1 uncultured bacterium
AATGGTTCCTGCCGGGAGCTGATTTTGTGCAGATCCCGGGGGAGGGGACCTGGCGTGCCGCGGGGCTTATACGCCCTGAGCCAGTTTCGCCTGGGCGATCTTCTGGAAGGAGGCGATGGCGCTGCCTGCCACCAGGTCGTCTCCCAGGCCGTACTGGGCGGCCGCCTGGGCGGACTGGTCATAGATCTTCACCATGGTGGCCTGGAGCCGGCGCTCCATCTCCTCCTGGGTCCAGTTGTCCCGGATGCTGTTCTGGGCCATCTCCAGGGCGGAGAGGACCACGCCGCCGGAGCCGGAGGCCCGGGAGAGGGACATTTTCAGGCCGGGGTGCATCCGCATCAGGCGGATGGCCTCGGGGGTGGAGGGCATATTGGACGCCTCGATGTAGTACTTCGTGCCGTTGGTGAGGAGCTTGGCGGCGTCGGCTACGTCCACCTCGTTCTGGGTGGCGCAGGGGACGGCGATGTCCACGGGGACCTCCCAGGGCTTGCGGCCGGGGAAGAACTGCGCCCCGAACTTCTGGGCATAGGGCTCTACCTTGTCCTGACCGCCGGCGCGCAGGCCGGTGAGGAACTGGAACTTCTCCTCGGTGCACACCCCGTCGGGGTCGTACACATAGCCGTCGGGGCCGGAGAGGGTGACCACTTTGGCGCCCAGCTCGGCGGCCTTGCGGCACACGCCGCAGGTCATGTTGCCGAAGCCGGAGGCGGCGATGGTCTTGCCCTCCAGGGAGTCGCCGCTGCACTCCAGCATCCGGGCCAGGAAGTACACGGTGCCGAAGCCGGCGGCCTCCAGCCGCACCTGGCTGCCGCCGTAGGTGAGGCCCTTGCCGGTGAGGGCGCTGCTCTCCGCCCGGCCGGTGAGGCGCTTGTACTCCCCGTACAGATAGCCGATCTCCCGGGCGCCCACGCCGATGTCGCCGGCGGGCACGTCGGTGTCTGCGCCGATGTACCGGTACAGGGCGCGCATAAAGTTGTGGCAGAAGCGCATGATCTCCCGGCTGCTCTTGCCGTGGGGGTCGAAATCGGCGCCGCCGGCGGCGCCGCCGATGGGCAGGCCGGTGAGGGCGTTTTTATAGGTCTGTTCAAATCCCAGGAACTTGACCACCGAGGGGTTCACCCCGGGATGGAACCGCAGGCCGCCCTTGTAGGGGCCGATGGCGCTGCTGAACTGCACCCGGTAGCCGTGGTTGGTGTGGACCTGCCCCTGGTCGTCCACCCAGGACACGGGGAAGGCGAACAGCCGCTCAGGCTCCACCATGCGGGTGATCAGGTCCAGTTTTTCATACTGCGGGTCGTCCGCCGCCGGGCCGATGAGCTCCAGCCACAGCTGTACCGCCTGGAGGTACTCCGGCTCATAGGGGTACTGCCGCTGTAAATTGCAGATGACGCGGGCCACATAGTCGTTCACAGTACCGCCTCCTTTACACTACGCCATAGGCCAGCATGGAGTTGGCCACCTTCAGAAATCCGGCGATGTTGGCGCCGGCCACCAGGTCGTGGGGCATGCCGTACTCCTGGGCGGCGCTGATCACGTTGCCGTACAGGGTGCCCATGATCTTCTTCAGGTGGTTGTCCACCTCCTCAAAGCTCCAGTACAGGCGCATGGAGTTCTGGCTCATCTCCAGAGCGGACACCGCCACACCGCCGGCGTTGGCCGCCTTGGCGGGGGCGAAGAGGACGCCCGCCTGGTGGAAGGCCTCGATGGCCTCGGGGGTGGAGGGCATATTGGCGCCCTCGGCCACGGCGAAGCAGCCGTTGGCGATGAGGGCCTTGGCGGAGGCCCCGTCCAGCTCGTTCTGGGTGGCGCAGGGGAGGGCGATGTGGCAGGGGATCTGCCAGATGCCGGAGGAGCCCTCGTGGTACTGGGCCTTGGGGTGGGTGTCCACATAGACCTTGATGCGCTGGCGGTTCTGCTCCTTGATCTGCTTCACCGCCGCCAGGTCGATGCCGTCGGGGTCGTACACATAGCCGTTGGAGTCGGACATGGCCACCACCTTGCCCCCCAGCTGGGTGGCCTTCTCACAGGCGTAGGTGGCCACGTTGCCGGAGCCGGACACCAGGACGGTGGCCCCCTCAAAGCTGCGGCCGGCGTCCTTGAGCATGTTCTCGGTGAAGTAGCACAGGCCGTAGCCGGTGGCCTCGGTGCGCACCAGGCTGCCCCCGTAGGTGAGGCCCTTGCCGGTGATGGCACCGGTAAACTCGTTGCGTAGGCGCTTGTACTGGCCGAACAGGAAGCCGATCTCCCGGGCGCCCACGCCGATGTCGCCGGCGGGCACGTCGGTGTCGGGGCCGATGTACTTGGACAGCTCGGACATGAAGCTCTGGCAGAAGCGCATGACCTCATTGTCCGACTTGCCCTTTCGGGTGAAGTCGCTGCCCCCCTTGGCGCCGCCGATGGGCAGGCCGGTGAGGCTGTTTTTGAACACCTGCTCAAAGCCCAGGAACTTGATGATGCTCTCATTCACCGAGGGGTCAAAGCGCAGGCCGCCCTTGTAGGGGCCGATGGCGCTGTTGAACTGGATGCGGTAGCCCCGGTTCACATGGACCTTCCCCTGGTCGTCCTCCCAGGGCACCCGAAACTTGATGATCCGCTCGGGCTCCACCAGACAGTCCATCACGCCTTCAGTCATATATTCCGGGTGGGCGTCCACCACGGGGGACAGGGAGGTGAGGACCTCGCGCACCGCCTGATGAAATTCCGGCTCATGGGGGTTGCGCTGGATCACCCGCTCCATCAATTCTGCCAGATACTTGTTGGGAATGCTCATACCGATTACCTCCTGGAAAAATTTCCTTGTCTGTGACACACACAACATTGTATTAGCTTACGCGGACATCCGCCGCGGTATGCTACAAAGGGATGCCGGAGTGGGAGGGGCCCGGAACAGCGGGCTGTCCGGGCCGGATGCGGGGCGCGGGCCCGGCGTGGGCTTGAGACATACGAAAATGGAAAGTTATTTTTGCGATATTGTAATGCCAGTGACAGGAATTGTCAACCCAAAAATGCAAGTCAATTTTTGTTTTCCTGCACTTTTGGAAGTGCAGAAGAAATTCAACGAATTGTCCTCCTGATTTTTGTGTAACTTTTCGCCATAAACCGTGATGCAAATGTGAAGATTTTTGTGCGCCGCTCCAGCCGCCTCCGGCGGAGTACAGAAAAAACGGCGCCGCGCATTTTTGCGCGGCGCCGTCCTCTGCTGAGCTGGGCCGTATACAAGCGAGCTGGTCAGCGGACCAGGTTGGTCTGAATCGCGGGCTCCCGCTCCGGGAGGCCGAAGGCCTCCTTGCCCAGCTGGATGCTCTTCATCAGGAATGCCATGTTCCGGGCCAGGGTGCGCATCTGCTGCATCCCCTCCGCGTCCTGGGCGGCGTCGCCGGGCAGCTTGCCGTGGACGCCGTTCCAGTACTGGCCGGAGGCCACCGGCATGCCGGAGATGGTGAAGAACTTGTTCAGCTCGTCAAAGGTGGCGGTCAGCCCGCCACGGCGGGCGGCGGCCACGGCGGCCCCCACCTTCATGGTCTTGTCAAAGGAGGTGCTGTAGAACAGCCGGGTGAGCAGGGCCATCAGGGTGGCGTTGGCCGAGCCGTAGTACACCGGCGTGCCCACCACCAGGCCGTCGCAGGCCTGGAACTTGGGGGCAATCTGGTTGACCAGGTCGTCAAAGACGCACTGGCCGGCCTGCTTGCAGTGCCCGCAGCCAATGCAGCTGCGGATGGCCTGGTTCCCTACGTGGACCAGCTCCACCTGGATGCCCTGCTGGACGAAGATCTGCTCCATCTCGTGGAGGGCCAGATAGGTGTTGCCGTTGGCCTTGGGACTGCCGTTGAGCATCAAAACATTCATGATAAAACCTCCCTGTTTGTGCCGCCCCGGCGGAGCCGGGGACTTCTTGCGCTATGCTCTATTATACTGCCGGACGCGGGGGTCCTGTCAAGAGAAGGCCCGCACCCCTCCCTTCGGGGTGAGGACCAGCCGCCGGGTGCACAGCCGCTCCAGCAGGGGGGCGCTGTGGCTGACGATGAGTAGGCCCAGGTTCCGCGTCTCCGCCTCCCGGAGGAGAAAGTCCCAGATCTGGGCCTGGGTGATGAAGTCCAGCATGGCGGTGATCTCGTCGCACAGCAGGTACCGGGTCCTGGGCCCCAGGGCCCGGGCGATGCAGAACCGCTGCAGCTCCCCGCCGGAGAGCTCCTGGGGGTAGCGGGTGAGCCAGCCGGGCTGGATGTGTAGCCCCTCCAGCAGCCGGGGGTCCGCCGGCCCCGCCTCCTCCAGGGACTTTCCCAGGGGGAGCAGGGGGTCCAGCATGGTCTCCGGGTGCTGGCCGATGAGCTGGACGGGGCAAGGGCCGCGATAGCGGGACAGGGGCTGGCCGTCCAGCAGGATTTCCCCGGAGCGAGGCCGCTCGTACCCCGCCAGCAGCCGGCACAGGGTGGTCTTGCCCCGGCCGCTGGGGGCGGACAGCCCCAGCCGCTCCCCCGGCTCCAGGGTGAGGGAACAGCCCTCCAGCACCGGACCGCTCCCCCGGCGGGGATAGCGGAAGGCGATCTCTCTGGCCTCCAGGCTCATATGTCGCCTCCTTCCGGGAACCGGCACCGCACCGCGCCGCCCCGAAGGGGGACGGTGGGGAGGGTCCCCGTCCGGCACTCCGGCCGGCAGCGGGGGCACCGGGGGGCGAACTGACAGCCCTCTGCAAGCTCGCCGGGGTAGGGCTGGGTCCCCGGGATGGGGGTGAAGCCGTTCTGGGGCAGGGCGTTCCACAGGGCTCTCGTGTAGGGATGGCGGAGCCCTCCGGCGGCAAAGTCGGCGGCGGCTGCCTCCTCCACCGTCTCCCCGGCGTAGAGGACGAATACCCGGTGGGCGATGGTAAGGGACAGCTCCAAATCGTGGGTGATGAGCAGGACGGCGGTCCCCTCCTCCGCCAGCTCCCGGAAGTGCCCCAGGATCCGTCCGGCGGCCCGGGCGTCCAGGCCGGGGGTGGGCTCGTCGGCGATGACCAGGCTGGGGTGCTCCGCCACGGCGGAGGCGATGAGCACCCGCCGGGCCATGCCGCCGGAGAGCTCGAAGGGGTACAGGTCCTCCGTCTCCGGTCCCAGGCCGTACCGGGCCAGGACGTTCCGGCACTCCGCCCGGGCGGCATCGTCCCGCCGTCCCCTGCGGACCTGGGGGCCCACCGTCATCAGGGGGTCCAGGTAGGTGACCCCCTGGGGGACCAGGACCATTTCCCGGCCCCGGAGGGCCTCTGCCCGACGCTGGGTGAGGGGCTCGCCCCGGTAGAGGATGGTCCCATCCATGCGGCTGTTGTAGGGGAGCAGGCCCAGGATCCCGTGGGCCAGCAGGCTCTTCCCCGAGCCGCTGGAGCCCACCACCGCCGCCACCTGGCCGGGCAAGAGGGACAGGGACAGGTCCCGGATCACCGGGAGGGTGCGCTGGCGCAGGCCGCGCTCGTACTGGGTGAAGGAGATGGACAGGCGGTCCACCTGTAAGATCGGGTCCATGGAGAGACCTCCTTGGGAGAGTGGAGAGTGAAGAGTGAAGAGTGGAGAGTAGAGAGTGGAGATGAGGGGGCCTATTCGTGTACGCTGGCCGGGTCCAGCAGCTTCCGCACCTGCTCCCCCAGGGCGGCGAACAGCGCAACCACCCCCACCAGGGCCAGACCGGGGAACAGGGCCAGCCACCACCGGCCGGTGGTGAGATAGCGCATGCTCTCGGAGAGGATGATCCCGATGGCGGGCTGCTCCGAGGACAGGCCGAAGCCCAGGAAGGTGACGCTGGCCTCGTGGAGGATGGCGTGGGGGAACTGGAGGATCAGACCGGTGAGAAACTGGGGCAGCAGGTGGGGGAGGAGGTGGAGGCGGACGGTGTTGATGGGGGAGACGCCCAGCTTCTCAGCCGCCCGAAAATAGGGGGCTTGGCGCAGCTGGAGCACCTCGCCCCGGATCAGGCGGGCCAGGGAGGGCCAGTGGCTCAGGGACACCCCCGCCGCCACCCCCACAAAGCCCCGGCCAAAGGCCAGGGAGATGAGCATGACCAGCAGGATGTGGGGGATGCCCAGAAACAGGTCGACGCACCAGGAGATGAGGGCATCCAGCCGCCGGCTCAGGGCGGCCAGCACCCCCAGCAGGAGGGAGAGGGCCGCGCTGACGCAGGCGGTGAGGGCCCCGATGCGGATGGACAGGGACAGCCCCGCCAGGGTGCGGGAGAGCATGGGTGCGGGAGAGCATGTCCCGGCCCATCCAGTCGGTGCCGAACAGAAGGGGGAGGCCGGGGGCCAGATTCACCCGGGTGAAGTTGGCCTCCATGGCCCGCGCCTCCAGGAAAAGCCCGGCCAGGGTGACGGCCAGCAGGACCGCCGCCGTGAAGCCCGCCAGGAGGAGGGCCTTCTGCCGCTGATTGAGCTGCTTCACCCTCTGGCCGCCCCCCTTCGGATCTTGGGGTCGATGGCGCCGTAGAGCAGGTCGGCGATCAGGTTTCCGGCAAAGACGACCGCCGCGGTGACCACGGTGATGCCCAGCAGCAGGGGCAGGTCGCTCCCCAGCCCCGCGTCCACCGCCGCCTGTCCGAGACCGGGGTAGGAGAACACCTGCTCCACCAGCACCGAGCCG
>CASEKM010000099.1 GCA_949288405.1 uncultured bacterium
AACTGTCTCCGCTCCGGCCCCTGCTGTCAGGCGTTTTTGTACCGCACCGCGGTGCCGTAGGCGATGACCTCGGCGGCCCCCTGCATGACGGAGGCGGAGCCGTAGCGTACATTGATCACCGCATCCGCCCCAAGGGCCTCCGCCTCGTCCACCATGCGCTTGGTGGCGATCTGGCGGGCCTCGATGAGCATTTCGGTATAGCCGGTGATCTCACCGCCCACCAGGGTCTTCATCCCGGCCATAAAGTCCTTGCCGAAGTTCTTGGACTGGACCACCGTCCCCTTGACCATACCCAGGGCCTCGATCTCTTTTCCCGGGACATATTCAATATTGAGCAGCAGCATCAGATTCTCCTCCTTTGATTTCGTTCAGACGTTGTTTCAATACAATGCCCACAAAGGGCAGGGGGACCAGACTGAGGACCGCCAGGACCCACAGAGTGATTTGGAGCCACCGGTACTCCGACGCCAGAGAAGCCCCCCAAATCAGAATTGCGGCGGAGGCCAGCTGCGCGGCCAGAAGGAACAGCGCTCCCAGCACCGCGCCCCGCCGTTTTGTCCGCCTCTTTTTCTCAATACTGTCTGGCATCGTCCGCCTCCCCCTTCTCGATCTCCCGGAACCGCTGGGCCACTGCCAGGAGCACCCCGAAGATGACCACCCCGGGGATGGCCACCAGCACCGCCACCAGCGGGGCGGGGGGCGCGTCCTCCTCCAGAGCAAAACCGTAGAGCATCAGGGCGATGAGCCCGACCATCAGCAGGACGGTGACCACCGTCACCACCGCCGGGGCCACATACCGCCCCCGCTTGGTGTCCTCCCGCTGGCGGTTGAGGAAGGTGGTGCCCTCCCGCTCCATGGTCTCCATCTGGGCCAGGAGCTGGTCCACCTCCAGGTCGTCCAGCAGCTGCTCCCGGTCCTTCAGGGTGCGGCACAGCTCCATGGAGTGCTCTAAATTCCGCCGCTCCCGCTCCAAGCTGATGAGATGGCGGCCCATGCCGTCCCCCACCGTGTGGGCCCCCGACTGCATCTGCCGGATCTCCTCCAGGGAGACCCCCAGCTTCCGCAGCAGCTTGATCTGTTTCAGCTGCTCCACCTCCCGGGGGCCGTACTCCCGGTAGCCGTTCTGGCTGTTCCGGTGGGGCTTCAGCAGGCCCTGGTCCTCGTAGAAGCGGATGTTCTTTTTGGTGATGCCCACCTGGGCCTCCACCTCGTTGATCTTCATGGGAAAGTCCCCCTCTGCGGTTTCAGTTTAGACCCTCCACCAGGGGGAAGGTCAAGGATTTTCCGGGGTTTCCGCCCCCTGGACCGCAAGCGCCCGGTAGGACCGCCGGGCCAGCAGCACCAGCCCCACGGCCCACAGCAGGGCAACCAGCTCCACCCCTGCGATGGGCAGGAAGGCGGAGGTCACGATGGCACAGGCGTCCACCCCCGCGTGGAGGAGGACCGCCAGGGGGAACCAGCGCCGCTCCCCCGTTCGCACCCCCCGGTACACCAGCACCGACAGGGACAGGTGGATGGCGATGGCCACCACCCGTTCAAAGCCGCTCCACAGGTACATCCAGGCGGGGGTGGTCACCAGGGGGACCAGGGTAGCGATCTGTGCGTCGGACAGGGGGCCTGTGCCCATCAGGGCCTCCACCCCCGCCAGGCCGTCCTGGTTCAGGGCCAGGGCCACCAGCAGGTTGTTGAGCATCATGCTCCCCGCCAGCAGGGCGGCCTCGATCCCCCCGTGGCCCGCCCCGTATAGGAGGGCGTCTCCCGGTCCCCGGCTCCACCGCCGGGCCAGGGAGAAGGCGGCCAGACGGCCCGTCTCCTCAAAGATCCCGGCCATGGCCCCGCCGAACAGGGCGTACAGGGCCAGGTTTCCCGTGACGGCGCCCCCCATGGGGCCGTGCAGGACTGCCCGGTTGACGCTCCCCTCCAGGGTCATGGCAAACAGGGGGAACACGACGCAGCCCAGGAGGAAGAACCGCCACTGGCCCCCGCACCTCCTCCAGAACACCAGGGCCAGTCCCAGGGGGAACACCACCGTAAACAGGCCCACCAGGGCCATGACCGCCATCGCGGCAAAGGACACATTCCAGCTTTCCGGCATTTCGCCTCACTCCTTTCGGAGGGAGCATACCCCATCCAGGGCGGGGAAGGTCAAGAAAAAGTTTTGTTTTTTCAACCTTCCATTGGGGGGAACCTCTGGATACAGGAGAGATGGCTCCGCTTAGTCGCCAAACTTCCGCCGGTAACGCCACACTTGGATGTGGTAGACAATGGCCAAGAGGGCCAGGGTGCTCAGTGGATTGATCCCGGCGTCCTCGTTGAGGACAAAGACCACCAGTATTTTGGCTAGTGAGGCGAGGATCAGATAGATCAGCCCAATACCCAGCGTACTGGTGCAGGCCCGATGTACAATCATGGTCCGCCGTTCGTCCCCCTTTTTCCCAGGGAAACGAACATAGAGACGATCGCTGCCACAGCGAGGACGTCTACCGCCACGCATACTGCAATTACGGCAATCGCTGCACCGATGTTCATGGTAAAACTGCCTCCTAAATCAAATTGTCAAAAACTTTTGACAATTTGATTTTACGTTCTCCTCACAATTTTGTCAATAGTTTTTGACATTAAATTGAGATTAAAACCGGCGGCAGAACGCCCACTGGACTTGTAAAAAGGGCGGGCACACGGCCCGCCCCAGAGGTTAGTTGAACTTGTAAATTTTCCGCACCAACCGGTACAGGCCGACGGACAGCTTTCTGCCCTGATAGCCGGGGAAGTTGGTGAAGGCGGACACCGCCCGGTACTTCATCTTGTGGTAGATCCCCGCGTCCACCGTGCGCAGATGCTCCCACAGCTGGGTCTTTTTGCCCAGGGCCTCGGGGCTGCCGTCGATGAGCAGGAAGATGGAGGAGACGGTCATCATCATAGCCAGATAGTTGAACATGTACCGGGCCAGCTTCTTGTGCTCCGCCGCCACCTTCCGCAGGTCGTGGGAGCCGATCATCTGATAGGTGACCCGCAGCTGCTGGTCCACCCGGGTGACCATGACCTTCTCGTTGACGGACTGGTCCGCCCGGCCGATGAAGTAGCGGTACAGGTCCACATCCAGGTAGTACATGTTCTTCACCCAGGGCAGGGGCTGGTAGACGAAGATGTTGTCCACATAGAAGGTGTGCTTGGGCAGCTCCAGGCCGCAGTCCCTTAAAAGCTGGGTGCGGTAGATGACAGAGTGCATCAGCAGGTACTGGGAGGGGCGGAAGCGGCCGATCTGGTCCCAGCCGAATACCCGGTTCCGGGGGAACACGTTCCGGTAGTGCATCACCCGCTGGGTGTTGTCCTCCACGTGCTCGTACACGTAGTTGCAGATGAGCAGGTCCACCAGCTTGCCGTCCCGGACGAACTGGCGCAGCTTGTCCAGGGCCTTCTTCAGGGAGGGCACGTCCACCCAGTCGTCGGAGTCCACCACCTTGTAATAGACGCCCCGGGCGTTGCGCAGACCCTGGTTAACACCCTCCCCGTGGCCGCCGTTGGGCTGGTGGATGGCCCGGACGATGTCCGGGTACTCCGCGGCGTACCGGTCGCAGATGGCGGGGGTGTCGTCCTTGGTGGAGCCGTCGTCCACCAGAATGATCTCAATGTCGTTGCCCCCCTGGAGCAGGGTGTCCACACAGTGCTCCATATAGGCCGCCGAGTTGTAGCAGGGGACGGCGAAGGTAATCAATTTGTCCATATTTTCTTTCTCCGTTTTGATCGTTTGTTCCGGCTTTTTTGTAGGGGGCGGGTATTATCCGCCCGCGTACCAAAGGGAAAGAGCCGGGCGGATGGGATCCGCCCCTACGGGGTTTCTAACAGCTGGTCAGCCAGCTCCAATGCCCGGGCCACGATGGCGTCCATGTTATAGTATTTGTACTCGGCCAGGCGGCCCAACAGGTGCAGGTTGGGGAACTTGTCCGCCTCCGCCTTGTATTTGCCGTAGAGGGCGTTGTTCTCCGGGTTGATGATGGCGTAGTAGGGGGTCTCCTCCGGCGCGCCGGTGTAGGAGCGGGAGTACTCCCGCACGATGGTGGTCACCCCCGGCTTCACCTGGCCGGTGAGGTGCTTGAACTCGGTGATGCGGGTGAAGTCCTCGTCCACGGTGTAGTTCACCGTGCCGTAGCCCTGAAAGTCGTCCCGGGGCAGGGTCTCGAACCGGAAGTCCAGGGTGCGGTAGGGGAGAGGGCCGAACCGGAAGGCGAACAGCTCGTCCGCCTGGCCGGTGTAGATCACCGGGCCGTCAAATTCCGCCCCGTCCACCCGGACGCGCTCCCCGGACAGGTCCAGCCGCTTCAGGGCGTCCGCCCCCAGCTCCACGGTGACGCCGGGGTGGTCCAGCAGCTTCTCAAACAGGGGGGTGTACCCCTCCAGGGGCATGCCCTGATAGGCGTCCTGGAAGTACCGGTCGTCCCGGGACAGGAAGACGGGCACCCGGGCGGTGGTGTTGGGGTCGATCTCCTCGGGGGTCTGGCCCCACTGTTTCATGGTGTAGTGGACGAACACGTGCTCATACACGTAGTCGGCCAGGGCGGCGATCTCGGGGTCGGCGTTCTGCCGCAGCTCCAGGATGGTCACCTTCCGCTCGGGGCCGTAGGCCTCCAGCAGCTTGTCCCCCAGCCGCCGGCCCTCCTCCCGGCCGAAGGCCGTCTCCAGGGAGGTGAGGTTGAAGGGCACCGGATAGGTCATCCGCCCGCCGGCCTTCTCATCGGGGAGGTTGGCGATGACCCGGTGCTGATAGTCCCGCCAGGGGGTGAACCGGGAGAGGTAGTCAAACACCCGCTTGTTGTTGGTGTGGAAGATGTGGGGGCCGTACTGGTGGATGAGCACTCCCGCCTGGTCCAGGCAGTCGTAGGCGTTGCCGCCGATGTGGTCCCGGCGCTCCAGCACCAGCACCCGCTTTCCGCTCCGCTCTGCCAGCTCCCGGGCGATCACCGCCCCGGCGAAGCCCGCCCCCACCACCAGGGCGTCAAAGGTATGTGTCAAATCAGATCCCGCCTTTTTCTCACAGTGGGGCCGGAACCCGCCGGCCCAATTATAGCCAGTATACCACACTTTTTCGGGAAAGAAAATGGGATTCCCTGGGCAAAACCATTAAAAATCTATTAAGGAGGTCACTCCACCAGGTCCACCCGCCGGACCTCCAGGCACCGGTGGCTCTGGGTGTCGATGACAAACTTGCAGGCGTTGAGCTTGCAGGGGCCCTCCGCCTCCTCATACCGCTTGGGCAGCCCTCCCAGGAACAGGTTCAGGGACTGCTCCGGCTTCACCCCCAGCACCGAGAGCCGGGGGCCGGTCATGCCCAGGTCGGAGATGAACCCGGTCCCCTTGGGGAGGACCTGTCCGTCGGCGGTGGGCACGTGGGTGTGGGTGCCCCAGACGGCCTCCACCCGCCCGTCCAGGTACCAGGCCATAGCCCCCTTCTCGCTGGTGGCCTCGGCGTGGAAGTCCACCAGCACCGCGTCGCACCGCTGGGCCTCCTCCCGGCGGAGGAGCTGGTTGGCCAGCTTGAAGGGGCTGTCCAGGTTGGCGTTCAGCTCCAGCCGCCCCATCAGGTTGATGACCCCGATCTTCAGCCCCTGGGGGCCGTCGTACACCCCGAAGCCCCGGCCGGGCACCCGCCCGGCGAAGTTGGCGGGGCGGAGGATATAGGGGTCCTTCTCCAGAAAGTCGGCGATCTGGATGCGGTTCCAGGTGTGATTGCCCAGGGTGATCACGTCGGCCCCCGCCTCATAGAGGCCCCGGGCCTGCCGGGGCGTGATGCCCACCACCGAGGCGTTCTCCCCGTTGACCACGGTGAAATGGATATTCTCCGCCTCCCGCACCTCCTTCAGGCGGCGGGCCAGGATGTCCTGGCCCCCCTCGCCGCACACGTCGCCCACCGCGAGCACATTCAGAAGCATGATACGATTCCTCCTTAGGGACATGAATTCCGATTCCCTCCCATTATAGTGTATCCCGGAGGAAAGCGCAAAGGCTTTTTGCGGCATATCGCCCCGCGGCCCGGCATAGGCTGGGACAGGCAAAGTTTTTGGGAGGTGGGGGTATGGTCCGCACAGCTCGGCGGGAGCGGCCCGCCGCGGGGACAGGCTCTCCGCTCCGGCGGACGGCGGGGGCGGCCCTGGCGCTGACGGGGGCGCTGTTTTTGCTGCCCCTGTTTACCGTCTCCCC
>CASEKM010000100.1 GCA_949288405.1 uncultured bacterium
CATGCTGGGCCGCGTGGCCGACGAGGACTACATCGACCGGCATGAGGACGAGCTGAACACCTTCCCGGATGTGAAGCCCTCCCACTGGGCGTACTACTCCATCATGGAGACAGCCAACAGCCACGACTTCACCAAGCGCAACGGAAACGAGAACTGGCGCTGAGCGCCTAGGCTCTGCCTTGACGGACCTGAGGTAAATCAGGACCGCCCGTCCCAATGGGATGGGCGGTCCTCTTTGCGTTTTATGGCTCAAAAAGTACAGGGGAGTGCGGTCCCGCTGCGTTGCCCCTGTGAGGCCCGTGTAGGCAATGAGCGGGGGCAGAAAGCCAACGCCTGGAGCGCTCCACATGTTCCATTTTTGAAGCGAACTCTGATTTCCAGAAAAACATTCTTCCGCCCCTGGTTCCGGCCGCTTCGCTGGGACCAGGGGCGTTGGATTTTAGTACGAGGATAAAGGGGGGTGGTCGCAAAGCGCCTCTTTCTGCGCTTGCGACACTGTCGCCAGGGCGGTGGGGAGGCATTTTTTGATTTCTGGTCATCTGCACGGTAATCTTGGAAAGAAGCCGGTGCAAGCCAATTCACTGGAGGCAGCTCAAAATTTACGGAGCAGTAAACAATATGAGTATCCCTCTTATTCCGCCCCCGCCGCTGCCGCGGCCTTATCCTGCCGCTCCTTTGCCGCCTCCAGGTCGTCGAAATCCCCCAGGGCCCGCAGATTCACATGGGAGGCGTCCACCCCCGCCCCCGGCTGCGCCCCCTGCTGGGCCAGGGTGATGGGGTAGTCCCCCTCCAGCTGCCCCCGGATGCTCCCGGCGCGCAGGCGGCACACCTCCAGCAGGGTGTCCACCGCCAGCAGATGGTCCTCATAGGAGCAGAAGGCGGTGGGGTCGGCCTTCACATAGGGGGCGATCATGGCCTGAGTCCGCCGGATGGCCGCCTCATACCGGCCGCTCTCGAAATACTCCGTGAGCAGCTGTTCGAAATAGGCGTGATATTGGGCGAAATAGCCGTCGTGTTTCATCAAGTTGTGGTAGAGGGGCCGTTTCAGCATGGTCTCCCCCCGGGCGGGGGTGTTGATGGGCCAGTTGATCAGCACATTGGGGTCACGGATGGGGTCGGTCATGCCCAGGGCGTAGGTGCCGAAGGCCAGGTTGTAGTCCCAGGACAGGATAGAGATCACCCCGTCCTCCTCATAGAGGAAGTAGTTGTGGCCAGTGTGGCCCAGGTAGCTGTCCCAATTCATCACAAAGACCTGCACCGTAAAGTATCGCAGCACCTCGTCCACATTGACCGCCGATTCCAGATTCTCCCCGGAGGCCAGGGCCTTCAAGACCTGGATCAGCCGCTCCCGGTCCGCCCCGTCCGTGTCAAACTTGGCGTTGTCAAAGATGTTTGGGTAGCCGGCGGGGTCGTCGCCGATGTACCGCAGGGCCACGTCGGCGTTCTCCGCGTTCAGGGAGCGGTAGTCCGGCTTGTAGAGCTGACCGTGATCCGGGCCGAAATTCCGCCGGGCAAAGGCCTCCTCCGGCTCCTCGATGGCCAGGAACAGCCCCCAGGGCTGGCCGTTTACCGTCACCCAGGCATAGCTGCACAGAGGGGAGGGCACCTCCATGTAGGCCATCATGTGGTAGACCAGGTAGGTTTTGAGATAGCTGTTGTCCTGGAAGGAGGCGTCCAGGGAGAGCTTGTCCAGGCCGTGGTAACTCCCGCCGTCCACATAGTGGTCGAATTCCAGCTTCAGGCTGTACCGGGACAGGCCGTACTCCTCCGTCAGCCGGAGGGAGTTGTTCCCCTTGGCCCGCAGGCCCACCTGATAGAATTCCTCCCCGTCGATGACCGCGGTGCAGGGGATATACTCCTCCGCCGGGGCGTTTTCGAGGAAGGCCGCCCAGTCCTCCACCCGCAGGTCCACGGTGTGGACCCGGCTGTCGTCAAACAGGCGGGAGGCGTACTCCGGCGCGGCGCTGGCGGGCCGGAGGCCCAGGGCCTCCCCGAAGCAGAGCAGGCCGGTGAGGACCAGGGCCAATAAGATGGCCGCGGCGCAGATGCGGTCGATATGCCGGTGGCGGATCATGGTCTCACCCCATATAGTCCCCGTTGTAGGAGACCAGCACCACGTTTCCCACGCCCTCCATGGCCCCCAGCTCATTGACGAACTCCGTGTCGGCGTCCCGCAGGCGCACCTCGTAGTTCAGCTCGATCTGGCCCGGGGTCACGCTCTTGCTCTTCAGGTTCAGCCGCCGGACCCGGACCTCCACCAGAGCCCGCACCTGTCCCTCCACATCCTGGTCGGCGCAGTGGACCACCAGGATGTAGGGGGACTCCCCGTTCTTCTGCCGGGAGAACACCAGCAGTACCACCCCCACAAAGAGGCTGCCCACCACCGCCAGGGGGATGAGCCCCGCCGCCAACACGATGCCCGCCGCGATGGTCCAGAACAGGAAGGCGATGTCCATGGGCTCCTTGATGGCGGTGCGGAAGCGGACGATGGACAGGGCGCCCACCATGCCCAGGGAGAGGACGATGTTGCTGGTCACCGCCAGGATCAGCAGGGTGGTGATGAGGGTGAGGGCGATGAGGGTCACCCCGAAGCTGGGGGCGTACATGACGCCGGCGTAGCACTTCTTATAGACCAGGAAGATGAACAGGCCCAGGCAGAAGGCCAGCGCCAGGGCGATAACGGCGTCCGGCAGGGAGACCGCATCCAGCCGCTCCAGAAAGCTGGATTTGAAGATGTCCTGAAAGGTGGTCATGGCAGGCCGCTCCTTTTTTGTTGTCCCAATTCTTTTGTGTGTTCCCGCCCCTGCGGGGCGGGGACACCAAGGGGGAATTTGAACTTGGGAACATAAATTAGAATGAAGAGTTTCTCTTTTGAATTCAGTCAAACCGCCGGCACAGGGCGTATTTGGAACAGGCCCCCGCCCGGCGGTCCGGCGTCTGGACGGCCAGCCGTACCAGGTCGGGGAGAAAGGCGTCGTACTTGACCTCCAGCACCGTCAAAGCGTCCAGAGGCTTCAGTGGAAATGAGCCGGGGAACAGGAAGCCGACGCTGTCCCCGCAGGTGCGCAGGTTCCGGTCCAGGGTCACTCGGACATTTCCGGGGGCGTACAGGAAGGCCTCCCGGTCATAGCACACCACCGCCCTGGGCCGCAGCAGCGTCCCCCGGAGCTTGTGGTACAGCTCCAACAGCAGCGGCTCTCCCCGCTCCAGAAGGAAGGCGTCCTCCCCGGAGAGCAGCCGCTCCGCCTCCTCCAAAGTCAGGCGGGCGGACCGCTTGCCGCACAGGCCGTTCACCTTAAATTTTTTCTCCAGCTTGAGAAAATCCGGGCGCTCCCCGTAGTACCGCAGCCGGAACTTCTCCCGCCGGTCCACCCCGTCCAGCTTCTCCCGGAGGGCGATATCGTAGGGGGTGTCGAAATACAGGCTGGTCACCCGGTAGGAGCCGTCCGGCCCGGCGTGGCCGTCCCGGGGAAAGAGCTTCTGAAGTCGGGAGGTAAGCACCAGATCCTCCTGGGGAGAGAGCTGGTGCTTGACCTCGTGGCGCAGGCGGAGGGGCTCAGTCGTCCCAATCGTCGTCCCAGTCGTCATCGTCGTCCCGGTCGTCGTAGTCCGTGTCGTCCCAGCCGTCGTCATCGTCGTCCCAGTGATCCTCGCCGGTGGGGTCGCTGTACCAGTCGTCGTCATCGCCCCAGTCGTCGTAGTCGGTGATGCCATCGGCGTTGGGACCGTAGTCCGTGTCGTCGTAGTCGGTAATGCCGTCGGCGTTGGGGCCGTAGTCGGTATCGTCGTAATCGGTGATCCCATCCGCGTTGGGGCCGTAGTCGGTGTCGTCGTAATCGGTGATCCCGTCGGCGTTGGGGCCGTAGTCGGTGTCGTCGTAATCGGTGATCCCGTCGGCGTTGGGGCCGTAGTCGGTGTCGTCGTAATCGGTGATTCCGTCGCTACCTGGGCCGTAGTCGGTGTCGTCATAGTCCTGGAACTCCGCGTCCATCTCGGTGACCTTGCCGGTGTAGGCGTTCACTTCGTACTCGTACTCCACGCCATCCAGGACGAACTCCACCTCGTACTCCCCGTCGTCCAGGTCGTACTCCTTCTCCACGAATTGCAGGTCGTCCCGGCCCAGCTGGGTGGAGAGGATGCTCTGGGCGGCGGAGGCGTTGATGTACCCCTTGTCGCCGTAGGCGTCGTCGTAGTCGTCCTGGTCCAAGGTCACGGCCTGGGAGCCGATCTGGTCGGTCTCCACCACCAGCCGCACCGCCTCGGCCAGTTCATTGAGGAACTGGTCATTGGGGTAGGCGGAGCCCCGCTCCAGCTTCAGGATGATGTTCTTCTCGTGGCCGCCCACGGTGGCGTCGAAATAGCCCAGAGCATTGATCTCATCCACCAGCTCTCCCACCACCTGGGTGCAGGGCCGGCCCTGGTAGCCGGTGTAGGAGGCCAGCAGGGTCTGGGCCTCTTGGTTGCGGCCGGTGAGGGCCACCACGTTGCCAGCGTCGTCATAGTCCATCTCGATCTCCGGGTTCACACTGAGCAGGACAGTACCCACGGCGCCGCCGCTCTCTTCCAGAAGGGGGGTGCTGGTGCCGGAGGTCTCGGGGAGGGCCGCCGTGCCGGCGCCGTTCCCGCAGGCAGTCAGAGCGGTCAGGGCCAGGGCGGTGGTCAGGGTCAGGGCAAACAATTTGGTGTGGATGTTCTGTTTCATGTCTTTCATCTCCTTGAACATGGTGTTTGGTTGTGTGTTCTGATTTTAGATTACGGAGCTGCTGCTGAAAAACCGGGGTCTGGGAAAACTTTTTTATGGTCCAATTCTTTTGTGTGTTCTCGCCCCCGCAGGGGGCGGGAACACTATGGAAAATTTTGAATTCAGGAACACAAAAGGGAATTGGGAGTTTTTGATTTTCCTTGGCTTACACTAGAAGGATACGGCGGCCGGCCTTCAAAACCGGGGCCGCGTCGGAAATTTTTTGCTTTAATCGTCGTCATCCCGATCTCCGTCATTGCCGCCGCCGTCATCATTGTCGTCATCATCCCAGTCGCTCTCATCGTCATCTTCATCGTCCTCCCAGCGGTCATCGTCGGTATCCCGGTCATCGTCCCGGTCCTCGTAGTCGGTGTCACCGTCTATATAAGCGCCGTCGTTGGGAGACTCATAGTCGGTGACGCCGTCGCTGTAAGGACCGTAATCCGTATCCTCATAGTCGGTGATCCCATCCGCGTCAGGGCCGTAATCGGTATCCTGGTAGCCGGTCGTACCGCCGCTGCCGGGTCGATCGTCCGTGTCATCCGGGACAACGGGCGGAGCGGCCGGCTCCGGAGTGGGCTCCAGCACAGGTTCCGGGGTGGTTTCCTGGGTGGGCGGCGCCACCGGGATGACTACCTCAGTGGCCGGCGGCTCCTCGTCAGTGGGGCCGATTTGGATCACGATGGTCTCCCCATACCGCTCCTCCAGATCCTCCCGGGCCGCCTGTTCCTCCCGGGCCTGCCAGTCGGCGTCGGCGCTGGTGACCGTGATGGATACGGTCTCTCCGCCGGAGAGGTAGCCCAGATCGATAGCCCGCTCCACCAGCTCTTCCGTCACGTCCTCCCGGTCCTTGCCCCCGTAGTCGTAGCCCTCGATCAGGACCCGGCCGTCCGCGTTGAGCCCTTCCAGCTCCAGCACCCGGTCGGTGCGGCTGAGGGTGAGCTCCACATCTGGATTGATCTGGATGCGCAGGGCGCCGTAGGGGGTGAAATTGGGCTGGTAGTAGCCGAAGAACACGATGCACAGGCAGGCGGCCAGACCGGCGACGCCGGATATGGGCTTCCACGGGGCGGAGCATTTTTCCCTGGGGCGCCGCAGCTCCACGATGTCCCGCACCGTGTCCCCCACCTGATAGCGCAGGTTGGCGGCCTTCAAAAAGCGGCCCTCCTCGTCCAGCACCACCGCATAGGCCGGATGCACCTCCATGACCAGATAGTTCACGCCTCGTCGCCCCCTCTCTTGGGGCCCACCTGGCACAGGTGGCCCCGGATGATCTCATAGCCGTTGGTAAAGGCCAGCAGGATGGCCACCAGGTACTTCCGGTGCCGCTCCATGGTCTTCTTGTCGGTGCCGGAGCCGGCGGACAGCTCCCCCATGGGCAGCTTGCCCGTGTCCTCCACCCGGTCCTCCACCCGCTTGAGCAGCTCCGGCTGGGTCCGGGCGAAGTCCAGCACCCGGCGGCAGGCGGCGAAGGTCCGCTCCTGCCGGGGGCAGTTGTCCGCCACGTCGGAGAAGGTCAGGCCGAACTGGGCCAGCTTCTCGGAGAACTCCTGGATCTCCCGCCGGCTGGCGGTGCGCACTGCATAGTCCCCGGCATGGTCCACGGTGTCTGGAATGGTGTCCAGCAGCTGGCCGCCGTCCTCCTCCCCGCCCAGGGGGGTGTGGAGGGAGATCACGTTGCCGTGGCGCTTCTCCGTCCGGTAGTGGTCGATGAGCCGGTTTTTGATGGCCCGGGCGGCGTAGGGCAGAAAGGCGCCCCGGCCCTTCTCGTAGGCCAGCACCGCCTCATAGAAGGCCAGCATGGCGATGCTCAGCTCGTCCTCATGGCCGTTTTCCGGGGCGGTGTGAAGAAACTTCACCGTCTCCGAGCGGATAAAGCCCATGTACTGACGGATGAGGGCAT
>CASEKM010000101.1 GCA_949288405.1 uncultured bacterium
GGGAGGGGCAAGCCCCTCCCCTACGGTTCTCAAAAAAACTTTCGGGATTGGGTAGGGGAGGCCCTTGGGCCTCCCACCAGGGTTCGCACCGGTTCCGTTGGCTCGGCAAACCCAGGCGCGGAAGCGGAACCGCATCGGCGGCAATTTTTGCAAACCCAGGGCCCAGTGGCCCGGCAGGAATTTAGAATGTCACTCAGATTTTGCGCGCCGGAAATGATGCACAACCTCCCAGGAGAGCGTCCCCCGTAATGGGGGACCGGGGGAAAGGCGAATATGAGCGCGGAGCGCTCATTTTGAGCCGTCCTCCGGCGGCGTTTTGGTGACTTTGCCGCCGCGGGCAAAGTCACTCGCCGCCCGGGACCGGGGCCGTTAGAAAAGAAACCTATCTTTGGCGGCGAAATAGGGCAACATCCCAACGGCGCGCCGAGGTCGTCGCGCCCCACAAAGGGGCCAAAATCAAATGGGGACAGCGGGGGTTTGCCCCTGCTCTCCATTCGGACGGAACAGGAAAAAGCAGTCAAGCAAACAAGGTTTTGCGCCCAAAAGTTCTTTTTGATTCTTTTTCTTGACAAGAAAAAGAATGGACAACTCACACGGAGCGTATACAGTTATGCAAGAGAGAAGTATCGCCATCGACGGCCCCGCCGGGGCCGGGAAGAGCACCCTGGCCCGGGCCCTCGCCCGGGAGCTGGGATATTTGTATGTGGACACCGGGGCCATCTACCGCACGGTGGCCCTGCGGGCCCGTGAGGCCGGGGCGGACCCCGGCGATGGGGCCCAGGTGGAGCCCCTGCTGGCCGGTCTGGACATCCGCATGGACTACGGCGGGGACGGGGTGCAGCACATGTACCTGTCCGGCCGGGACGTGACCGGGGCCATCCGGGAGAACGAGATCTCCGGCATGGCCTCTAAGGTCGCCGCCCTGCCGGCGGTGCGGGCCTTCCTGCTGGAGTTCCAGCGGAAGCAGGCCCGGGACCACGACGTGGTCATGGACGGCCGGGACATCGGCACCGTGGTCCTGCCCCAGGCGGGCGTGAAGGTGTTCCTCACCGCCGCCCCGGAGGCCCGGGCCCGGCGCCGGACGCTGGAGCTGCAGCAGCGGGGCCAGGCGGCGGACTTTGACGAGATTTTAAGGGAGATCGCCGCCCGGGACGAGCAGGACCGGAACCGGCCTGTGGCCCCCCTCCGCCAGGCGGAGGACGCCGTCCTGCTGGACACCACCGATTTGGATCTGAAGGGCAGCTTGGAGGCCCTCCTGACCCTTGTGAGAGGGAGGCTGAAGCTGTGAAGAACATGCTCTTTTGGTACCGGTTTTTGTACCGGCTGGTGTGGCCCTTCTTCTGTTTCTGCCACCCCATCCGGTCCGTGGGCCGGGAGAACATCCCCGAGGGGGGCGCGGTGATCTGCGCCAACCACTCCGCCCTGGCCGACCCCCTGATGGTCTGCTTTGCCGCCACCCTCCGCTGGCAGATCCGCCCCATGGCCAAGATCGAGCTCTCCCGGGTGCCGGTGGTGGGCTGGCTGCTGGGCAAGGCGGGCATCATCTTCGTGGACCGGGGCCACGCCGACGTCCACGCGGTGAAGGAGGCCCTCATGTGGCTCAAGCAGGGGGGCAAGATGCTGGTCTTTCCCGAGGGCACCCGGGTCCACGACGGCCAGGAGGTGGAGGCCAAGGGCGGAGCGGCCCTGTTCGCCACCCGCACGGGGGTGCCCATCGTGCCCGTCTACGTGTCCCGGAAGAAGTACTGGTTCCGCCGCAGCCCGGTGATCATCGGGGCGCCCATCTACCCCAAGATCGCCGGACGGAAGGCCACCTCGGAGGAGCTGGACCGGATCATGAACGACGTGATGGCGCAGATCTACAAAATGGGGGAGAGCGCATGAGGACGTTTCGTCTGGCCAAGTCCGCCGGTTTCTGCTACGGGGTGCGGCGGGCGGTGGAGCTGGCCCAGTCCGCCGCCGCCTCCGGGGAGCCCTGCGTCATGCTGGGCCACATCATCCACAACCAGGATGTGGTGGACCGGCTGGCGGCCCAGGGCCTGCGGACGGTGGAGTCCCCCCAGCAGGTGCCGGAGGGCTGTCAGGTGGTCATCCGCTCCCACGGGGAGAGCCGTGCCACCTATCAGGCCCTCGAGGCCAGGGGGGCGAAGATCCTGGACGCCACCTGCCCCAATGTGAAGCGCATCCACCAACTCGTCTCCCAGGCGGAGGAGCAGGGCCGTCAGCCGGTGATCGTGGGGACGCCGGACCACCCGGAGGTGGCGGCCATCGCCGGCTGGTGCAGCCGTCCGGTGGTGGTCTCCGGGGCGGAAGACCTGGAAAAATGGCTCTCTCAGGACCCCCAGCGGAGGGCGCTGCCCCTCACGTTTGTCTCCCAAACCACCTCCACACAAAAAATTTGGGAAGACTGCGTGAAAAAAGCAAAAAAAGAGTGTACAAATCCAGAATTTTTTGATACAATATGCGGAGCGACATCAAAACGCCAGGAGGAAGCCCATCAGTTGGCCGCAGGATGCGACAACATGGTGGTCATCGGCGACCGGAAGAGCTCCAACACCAGGCGCTTGGCTGAGATCTGCGGGGAGGTCTGCCCCAATGTACAGCGGATCGAACGGGCGGAGGAGCTGGACTGGAGCCGGCTGGCCCAGGCAGAAGTTGTCGGCATCACGGCGGGTGCTTCCACACCCGCGTGGATAATAAAGGAGGTTTGTGACAAAATGAGCGATGAAATCATGGAGATCGAGGAGTCCTTTGCTGACATGCTGGAGCAATCGATCAAAACTTTGAATAATGGGGATAAGGTAACCGGTACTGTGGTAGCCATCACACCGACCGAGGTCCAGGTGGACCTGGGTACCAAGCACTCCGGCTACATTCCCGTCTCTGAGCTCAGCGACGATCCCAACGCCAAGGCGGAGGACCTGGTGAAGGTGGGCGACGAGATCGAGGCCATCGTGGTCCGGGTCAACGACCAGGAGGGCGTGGTCACCCTGTCCAAGCGCCGTCTGGACGTGGACAAGCACTGGGAGGAGATCGAGTCCGCCCGTGAGAACGAGACCGTGCTGGAGGGCGTGGTCACCGAGGACAACAAGGGCGGCGTCGTGGTGTCCGTGAAGGGCATCCGGGTGTTCGTTCCCGCCTCTCAGACCGGCCTGCCCCGTGAGACTCCCATGAGCACTCTGGTGAAGGAGAAGGTCCGCCTGGTCATCACCGAGGTCAACCGCGCCCGCCGCCGTGTGGTGGGCTCCATCAGCCGCGTCATCCGCGCCGAGCGGGCCGCCGCCGCTGAGAAGGTCTGGGCCGAGATCGAGGACGGCAAGCACTACACCGGCACCGTGAAGTCCCTGACTTCCTACGGCGCCTTCGTGGACATCGGCGGCGTGGACGGCATGGTCCACATCTCCGAGCTGTCCTGGAGCCGCATCAAGCACCCCTCCGAGGTGGTGAAGGTGGGCGACACCGTGGACGTGTACGTCATCTCCTTCGACAAGGAGAAGAAGAAGATCTCCCTGGGCATGAAGGACCGCAGCCAGGATCCCTGGACTGTGTTCACCACCACCTATCAGCCGGGCGACACCGCCAATGTACGGGTGGTCAAGCTGATGCCCTTCGGCGCCTTTGCTGAGGTGGTGCCCGGTGTGGACGGCCTGATCCACATCTCCCAGATCGCCGACCACCGCATCGAGAAGCCCGGCGACGTGCTGGCCGAGGGCGATAAGGTGGACGTGAAGATCACCGACGTGGATATGGAGAACAAGAAGGTCTCCCTGTCCATCCGCGCTCTGCTGGAGGAGGGCCCCGCTGAGGAGCCCGCCGAGGAGGAGTAAGCTCCTTTCCGCTGTGAAAGAAGAATGAGGAAAGCGCCGCCCGGTGGGCGGCGCTTTTTCCATATACTGCCCGGGCGGGCCAGCGCGTGGGTTAAAATTCTGGAAAAATCTTTGGAAAAAGTGAAAAAACCTTGTCAAAGTTTCGAGAACTGGGTATAATATCCTTGGGTAATTATTTTTATGTGAGACGAGCGCGGAAAAACGGAAGAGACAGGACTGGAGGTGTTACCGTTGTTTCACATTGGGGACAAGGTCGTCCATCCCATGCACGGAGCGGGCATTGTAGAGAGTATCGTACAGAAGAAAGTAAACGGCGTGACCCGGGACTACTATGTGCTCAAGCTCCCGGTGCGGGCCATGGTGGTGATGGTGCCGGTGGAGCACTGCGAGGAGATCGGCGTGCGCCCCATTGTGGACCGGGCGCTGGCCGACCGGGTGCTGGAGGAGATCCCCTCCCTCCAGGTGGACATGACCTCCAACTGGAACCGGCGGTACCGGGAGAATATGGAGCGCCTGAAGAGCGGGGACCTGTTCCAGGTGGCCCAGGTGGTCAAGGGGCTCATGCTCCGGGACGTGGACCGGGGCCTGTCCACCGGGGAGCGGAAGATGCTCCACTCCGCCAAACAGATCTTGATCTCCGAAATCGTCATGTGTCAGAGCAGCAGCTATGAGGACGTGGAGGAGCGCATCAACCAGGCGCTGGCGTAATACAATAGACCAAAAGAGGACAAGGGGGAGCCGCAGGGCTCCTCTTTTGCGGAGGTGAGGGCAAAGTATGGCAGGTCTCTTTTCCCGGCTGGGCCGGAAGCGGACGCCTCAGGTCTGGTCCGCCGTGGTGGTGGCCGCTGGGAGCGCCCGGCGGATGGAGGGCATCGACAAGGTGCTGGCCCCCCTGGGCGGGGTGCCGGTGCTGGTACATACCCTGAGGGCCTTTCAGCAGTGCCCCCGGATCACCCAGGTGGTGGTGGTCACCCGGGAGGACTTGCTGGTGGAGGTGGCGGACCTGTGCCGGGACTTCGCCCTCACCAAGGTGACCAAGGTGGTCAAGGGCGGGGCGGAGCGCATCCACTCCGTCCAGGCGGGCCTCAATGAGGTGCGGGAGGACGCGGAGCTCATCGCCATCCACGACGGGGCCCGGCCCCTGCTGCCCCCCGATGTGCTGGAGGAGGTCCTCCAGAGGGCGGCCCAGACGGGGGCCGCCGCACCGGCGGTGCCCATCACCGACACGGTGAAGCGGGCAGAGGACGGCCTGGCGGTGGAGACGGTGGACCGCGCCACCCTGTTCGCCGTCCAGACCCCCCAGGTGTTCCAGGCCGACCTGATCCGGGCGGCGGTGCACAAGGCCCTGGAGGACGGGGCGGTGCTCACCGACGACTGCGCCGCCGTGGAGCGGCTGGGGATGAAGGTGTCCCTGACCCGGGGGAGCCGGGAGAATCTGAAGCTGACCACCCCCTTTGACCTGGTGGTGGGGGAGGCCGTGCTGGCGGCCAGAGAGAGGGGAGAGCTGTGACCATGCGCATCGGACACGGGTACGACGTCCACCGGCTGGTGGAGGGCCGGAAGCTGATCCTGGGGGGCGTGGAGGTGCCCCACACCCTGGGCCTGCTGGGCCACTCGGACGCGGACGTGCTCACCCACGCGGTGATGGACGCCCTGCTGGGGGCCGCCGCCCTGGGGGACATCGGTAGGCACTTCCCGGACACCGACCCGGCCTACGCCGGGGCGGACAGCCTGAAGCTGCTGGACCGGGTGGTGGAGCTGCTGGAGGAGAAGGGGTACCGGGTGGGCAACGTGGACGCCACCGTCCTGGCCCAGAGGCCCAAGCTGGCCCCCTACATCGAAAAGATGCGGGACAACCTGGCCGCCCGCATGAAGGTGGACCCGGACCAGGTGAACGTGAAGGCCACCACCGAGGAGAAGCTGGGCTTCACCGGCGCGGAGGAGGGCATCGCCGCCCACGCCGTCGCCCTACTTTCTTTGGAAAGAAAGTAGGCAAAGAAACTTTCTGCGAAACTTCGTTTCGCCTCTTCGGCCCTTGAGGGCGGGGAGGCGCTTGAGAGCCCGGAGACGGACCGTTCTGTCCGCCTCCGGGCTTTTTGACGGCTTTCGGGAAAAGACCGGTTGACAAAGGAGGTTTATTG
>CASEKM010000102.1 GCA_949288405.1 uncultured bacterium
GGTGGCGGTGCCCGCCGGAGCGGGGGAGCGGGCCATGCCCGACCGGCGCTTCCTGGCGGCGGTCCAGGCCCAGCTGGACCGGGCGCGGCCCATCGGCACCCGGGTGAAGGTGATCCCCCCGGTGTATGTGGAGCTGTCCATCCGGGTGTCCCTGCGGGGACTGGAGGAGGGGGGCGAGCAGGCCCTGGCGGCGGATCTGAGGGGATTCCTGGCCGCCTCGGGCATTGGCGGCACCCTCCGGGCGGGGGATGTGTACGCCCGCGTACAGGCCGCCCCCGGCGTGCTTCAGGTGCGGGAGGTGGACCTGCGGACCGCGGCCCCCGGCTGTTATCAGAACGGGGAGGGGGACATCCGCCTGCCCCGTCAGGCCATCCCCTTGCTGAAGGAGCTGAAGGTGGAGCGCCTCCCGGTGGAGCGCATCGGCCACTGAGATCTTGAGATAGAAGGAGCGTGAAGGCGGCATGGAGCCAATACAGGCACAGATGGTGTTCTGCTGCGCCGAGCAGTGGATGAGCGGGCGGTTTTACCAGGTAGAGCCCTGGGGAGACGGCCTGCGCCTGGACAGCGCCCGGGCCGCCACAGGGGTGTACTGCATGGCGGCGGTGGACAGCGGAGAGAACGGCTTCTCCTGGGGCCGGGCGGCGGTGGAGGCCGACCTGCCGCCGGACACCGCCCTGCGTGTGTACGCCTACGCCTCGGACCACCGGGGATGGGGGTCGTGGAGCGACCTGGACCAGGGGATCCGCAGTCTGGAGGGGGACCCCATGCCGGTCCTGCGGGAGGTATTCGGCCCGCCGGTCTCGGAGAGCGGGGACTGCCTGCTGGAAAAGACGGGGCGGTATCTGTGGGTGATGCTGGAGCTCACCGCCACCGGGGCGGGCGCTCCGGTGGTCCGGGCCCTGCGCCTCTGGATGCGGGGGGACCACATGGTGGACTATCTGCCCGCCATCTACCAGGAGGACGGCTTCACCCGCCGGTTCCTCTCCATCTTTGACAGCCTCTACACCGACATGGACCGGGCCATCGACGCCCTGCCCGGGGAGATCGATTTCGACCACGCCCGGGGGGACCTGCTGCGCTATCTGGCCCAGTGGGTGTGCGTGGAGGCGGGAGAGGGGGAGGCGCTGCTGCGGGAGCGCATCCGCACCGCCCTGTCCGACTATGAGGACCTGTACACCGTGGAGGGGGTGCGGCGCAGCGTGCGCCGGCTCACCGGCCGGGACCCCATTCTCATCGAGCACTTTCAGGTGTCTCCCAACCGCCCGGACTGCAAGGACCCGGAGCTCTACCGCCAGCTGTACGGGGAGGACCCCTACCGCTTCTTTGTCCTGCTGCCGGAGGACGCCTTCTCCAGCCAGCGGGAGCGCCAGCAGTTCCAGCGGGACATGGAGGAGGTCATTCCCGCGGGGATGACCATGCAGATGATCCAGCTCAAGCCCTGCGTCCAGCTGGACTGGCACACCTATCTGGGCATCAACTCCCAGGTGGGGGGCTATGTGCCGGCGGCCATCGACGAGCAGGTGACCATTCATTACGATACCACGATCGGAGGAGCCAACCATGAATCATGTCAATGATTTCCCCTTTGAACGCAACCGGTACTTTTACGGCAAGCTGCTGACCGTCCGGGACTTTGAGGTGGAACAGCGCTACCACTGCTCCAAGCGGGCCCTGCTCAACCGCCTGCTCCACGGCTCCGGCGTGGTGTGCGGCCTGGGTGTGACGGCCAGCGACGAGTCCACCCTGATGATCGAGAGCGGCGTGGCTCTGGACTACCAGGGCCGGGAGATCGTCCTGCCGGAGACCCTGTTCCGCAAGCTCCAGATGCTGGAGGGCCAGGAGACCCTGGCCGGGCGGAAGGACGCCTACCTGTGCCTGAGCTACGCCGAGGAGGACGTGGAGCCGGTGAACGCCACCGGCACGCAGGCGGGCGCCCAGCGCCAGTTCGACCTGACCCGGGAGGGATACCGCCTCTTCCTCACCACCCAGCCCCCCGCCTATCAGGAGCTGCTGGAGGCCGCCGGGGCGGAGAACGTGTCGGTCCTCTACCAGAGCGACGACCTGATCCTGGTGCTGTCCGTCCCCGGGAACCTGTGCGCCGGGGAGGAGTTCCAGGTGCGGGTGCTGGTGGTGAAAAACGAGCAGACCCCGCCGGTGCAGTTCTCTCTGGAGGGGGAGAACACCTTCGTGGAGAGCGACAATGGCCGGGTGCGCCTGGCCTACCGGGAGAGCCGGGAGGAGCGCCGGTGCGTCTATACGGTGGACTTCCCCCTGCGGGCCCGGGCCATGAGCGACGTGGACAGCCAGCTGTTCCCCGCCGGCTGTGAGCTCAACGTGGAGCTGGGCAGCCACCACTACAAGAACTATCTGACGGTGGAGGCCCCCGTCCACCTGTGCCGGGACCAGGAGGTCAGCCGCCTGCGCCGCCGGCAGACCGACGACCTGGAGCGCCATCTGCGGGGGCGGGACCTGCCCCTGTACCTGGCCAAGCTGGAGCTGATCCACTCCGCCGGCGGGGTGTTTGTGGGGGCGGTGACCAACCTGCCCTTCCAGCAGACCGCCGCAGGCGAGGGGGAGAACCGCCAGGGCGGGGCCGGCGACCTGACAGTGACCACCTCGGTGCGCAGCCTGGAGTACTGGCAGAAGCCCGACGTGAAGGCGGTGTATCAGCCCTCCGCCGGGTCCCTCCACCTGGACTTCGGCATCCCCTCCCCGGAGCAGTACGACTACGCGGTGGCCCACGGCACCGTGGACCTGACCATGCCCGGGGGCATCCGGGTGAACAGCCGGGTGTTCTCCAAGGAGATCGCCCACGGCCTGGGGGCCGGGGCGGTGGACGTGCGCCTGAGCGTGGAGTTTGAGGCCGGCGAGGAGGGGGAGACCGCCCTCCTGTGCGGCAACAGCGAGGTGTTCAAGTCCAAGAGCGTGGACGTGGCGCCCCCCTGGGTGGAGGCGGCGGCGGTGGTGTACCCGGAGCGGGGCACCATGCGCATCGGCCTGTGGCTCCACGACACGGTGAAGGGCAATCTGGTGCGGGTCCACTACTTCGCCCAGAAGCCGGAGCGGGACACCAGCCGCATCCTGTCCCAGCGGAAGGTGAGCCTGTCTGTGACGCCGGAGTTCTCCCGGCTGAGCTGCCGGGGCAAGCTGCAGTTCCAGGCGGATGTGGTGGGCTCTGAGGACAAGAGCGTCACCTGGAGCGTGAAGGAGGAGAACGGCGGGGCCATCGACCGCAACGGCCTCTACCAGGCCCCCGAGCTGCCCGGCACCTATGAGATCACGGCGGTGTCCGGCGCGGACGAGACGGTGAGCGCCAGCGCCTTTGTGATCGTGGAATAAGAAGACACCCCAGTAAACAAGCCGGGCGGGTCCGGCGGAGAGGAGCGGCCCCATGGATACGCTGTTGATACGGGAGCGATATAAAGTAGTCCAGGTGCTGGAGACCCGGGAGAACTATGCCTTTGCGGAGGCGGTGGATATTCTGGACCGGGAGAAGAGCTCCTATCTGCTGAACATCTATGAGGGCCCCCTCCTGCGGACCTATCTGCCCTGCTTTGACCAGCTGGACGCCTGCCCGGACTTCCAGGGCGTCTTTCTGGAGGGGGAGAGCCTGGTGGCGGTGTTCCGGTACCGGGCCGGGACCCCCATCGACCAGGTGTTTTACCGGGGGGACCGCCACGACTGGCGCAGCCGGCTGGAGTACGCCCAGCAGCTGCTCCACCAGGTGCTGAACATGGCGGACCTCCCGGCCCAGGTGAGCTGCGCGGCGCTGCTGTCGGAGAACGTGCTGGTCAACGAGAACAGCCGGGACATCTCCCTGCGGTTCCAGGTGCCCCCCATGGAGGAGATGAACGGGCGGGAGCTGGTCTATCTGGCCTGCGACCAGCTCTATAAGATCCTGCTGCCCCGCTTCTCCACGCCCAGGGCGCAGCTGGAGCTGCTGGACCAGCTGGAGGACGGGGCGTGCGCCACGCCGGTCCAGCTCTACTCCCTGTGGCGGGAGCGGCAGCCGGTGATCCAGGAGGCCTATGAGAAGCTGGAAAAGCGCAATTTCTTCCGCCGCTGGTGCTCCCTGCTCTGGGGACATTTCCGGCACTGGGCCGCTCGGCGGAAGCGGAGGTGAGGAAGGTGGACAGACTGAAAAAAATAGGGATTTTTGTGGCGCTTCTGGCCGTTTTGGGCGGAGGCGCGGTTCTGCTGTTCTGGGACCTGGGAGCGGAGTGCCTGTCCATCCTGCGGACGGGAGCAGGTTCGGGCCACTATGCGCTCGCCGCCTCCGACGCGGAAGGGAGAGTCTACGCCCTTGGCCGGACGGAGGACGGCTATCAGCTGGTGATCGGGGACCAGTACGGCCAGCGGACCGAGCGCTGGGCGCTGCGTGAGGAGACCATCCCTCTGGACAGCACCCCGGCCCTCCTCTACCCTGCCTCCGGCGGCGCGGTCTATCTGGGGATATACAATACCCAGGAGGAGACCACTTTGCAGGTCTACCGCCTGACCGGACAGGGACGGGAGGCGGAGCTGCTGCTCAGTGAGCCGTGTCCCGGGGAAAACCTTCAGGATCAAATGGCGGAGACCCGGCTGTCCGATTTTTCCGAGGTGGACGGGGTGGTGAACTTTGCGCTGCTCCAGGGATATTCCGCTCGTTTTTACCAGCGGACCGGCGCCGCCGGAGGGCTGGAGGAGCTGGACACAGTGGCCCGGGGAGACCTGCGGGCTGCTATGGCCCTGTCCGACGGCACGCTGGTGCTGGCAGCGGGAAATGAGCTGATCCGCACCGACCGGGCGGAGAGCACCCTGCTCGCCGATGGGGAGATCGTGCTCCAGCTGGCACAGGCCAGCAATGGGGTTTACTATGTGGACGCAGCGAATCTGCGGGTCTATTTTGCCGATTTTGCCGACTGGCAGCCCTATGCCTTCCTGAGTCTGGAAAAAGAGAGCTATGACATGGACGACTGTACCGACCTGTGGGTGACCCGGGACGGAGATGCACTGCTGCTGATGAACGGCCGGCAGCTCCTGCTGGACCGGGGCAGCACCGTGTCTGACCTCACCGGCATGCTCTACCGCAGTCCGGCCCAGTGCGTACTGATTTTGGCCGGGCTGGCTCTGGCGGTACTGATTCTGACCACTCTGCTGTGGTTCCTGGTGTGCGAGCAGAGACGGCTCCGCCTCCCCCTGCTGGTGCGGTGGGGCGTATTGGTCGCGGCGGTGGCCGCTCTGGGAACGGGGGTGCTGGTGCGGGGGATGGTGCATCCGGTGAGCGCGGAACACGCCCAGCGGGAGGCGTACAGCGCCCTGGGAAGCAGCACGGCGCAGCTCCTCCAGACGATCCAGATCAACGACCCGGACGTGCCCCAGCGGCTGGGGGACAGCCTGGCTCAGGGTGGGGGCGGCCTGTTTTATGACACGGCCGTATCGGTGTACCAGCAGGATGAAAACGGCGTATGGCGCCTGGTCCGGGACAATACTGCGCTGGAGAAGGGAGTCCGGGCGGAGCTGAGCGCCGGCTTTGACCTGGAGCACGCCGTGACCGCCCAGGACGCCGGCACCCACTTCTGGACCAGCGGCCAGGGAAGCGGGACCCACTACTATCTCTATAAGAGTCAGAACGGGGTGCTTCTGGCGGTGGACGCGGCCGGCGGGCCGCTGGCGGCCGCCGGTGCGGCGAGCTGTCAGTGGATGACCAACGGCCTGATTGCCCTGGCGGTGCTGCTGACTGCACTGACGCTGGCGATTTTGTGCTGGATCAGCATTGGGCTGCGCAGCGCGCTGAATGGGATGGAGCGCCTGGCGGCGGGAGAGCGGGGGGTCCATGTGGCCCTGGGCGGCGGCGACGAGCTGGCCAGCCTGGCCGACGACGTGAACGCCCTGTCCGACGCCCTTCAGGATGTGGACCGGCAGCAGAACGAGCTGGCCCAGTCCTACCGCCGGTTCGTGCCGGAGCGGGTGCTCTCCCTGTCTGGAGGTGGACAAACAGACTTTTGTCTCCCGGGATCTGGCGGCCATGATGCTCCGGTTCCAATTCCCCGACCAGGTGTACGAGAAGAGCGGCCGGGAGCTGTTTGACAACATCAACGAAATTTTGGAGCGCACCGCCTCCATCGTCACCCAGAAGGGGGGCGCGGTGTTCAACTTCGCCTACAACGGCTACGACGCCGTCTTCGAGGGGGGCAGCGCCGCGGCGGTGAGCACCGCCGTGGCGGTCCAGCAGGAGATCCTGGACCTGAACCGGGAGCGGGAAGTGGAGGGCCGGGCGCCGGTGGCGGTCCACATCGCCCTGGATGAGGGCAACGTGATGCTGGGCGTGGTGGGGGATGAGAACCAGATCGAGCCCACCTCCATCTCCTCCAGCTTCTCCGTGGTCAAGCACCTGGTGGACCTGTGCGGCCGCCTGGAGGCCAACATCCTGTGCACCGAGGCCGTGATGAACGGGGCCAGGGGCTATGGCAGCCGCTATATGGGCAAGTGCCGGGAGGGCGGCGCCTATATCCGCACCTATGAGATCTTCGACGGGGACCCCTACGACATCCGCAAGGTGAAGGAGGCCACCGGGGAGCGCTTCTCCCAGGGCGTGTACGCCCTGTACAGCCGGGACTTCTCCCAGGCCAAGGGGATCTTCCTGAGTCTGGTCCACCACAACACCGGCGACGGCGGGGCCCGCTACTATCTGTATCTGGCCGACCAGCTGGAGAAGCGGCCGGAGGCGGAGATCAGCCTGGATTGAGAAGCGAGAGGTCCGTCCTGGGCCATCATTCCAGTCCCGACGGGAAAAGGGGGACACAGATATGACGCAATTTGACATCATCCGGCAGCAGGCCCAGTCGGCCGCCCGCAACGCGGCGGCCGGAGCGGTGGGCCGCCTGCGCCGGGACACCAGCCTGGTGAACCAGGCCGCCCGGCTCACGGGCAAGGCCTTCCGGGAGGGAGAGGCCGCCTGGAAGCAGGGGCGGAGGACCGCCCGGCGGCGCCCAGCCCCCGGAGAGACGGTGGAGGGGCGGCCCCGCGCCCCCCGGGCCGCCGGAGACGGCTATGTGCGTCGCTCCCCGGTCCAGCCGGTCTTTCAGGCGGTCGACTACCGGCGGCGGCAGGTGCTGCGGGCGGTGGGCGAGCCGGAGGCGCGGTTCCGGGAGGACGCCCTGCGGATCATGCGGGGCCTCCGCTTTGCGGCCAAGCTGGGCTTTGCCGTTGAGCCGGAGACCGCCGCCGCCATGG
>CASEKM010000103.1 GCA_949288405.1 uncultured bacterium
CCGGGGTACGCCCCGAAAGAAGAGAAACTTATCTTTGGCGGCGAAATTAGGAGCACTCCGGGACGGCGCGCCGAGTCGTCGCGCCCTACAAAAGGGACAATCATAAAGAGAGAATGTAGAAAGGGGAAGGCCCGGGCGGGTGAGGGCCCCCGCCCCTACAAAATAAAGGGAAAAAGAACTCACCGCCCGGGACCAGGTCCCGCAAAACAAAATCAGCTTCCAAAAGGAGGAACCCATGGAACAGTACAAGATCGACCGCATCAACGCCCTGGCCCGGAAGGCCAAGACCCCGGAGGGGCTGACGGAGGAGGAGAAACACGAGCGGGCCGTCCTCCGCCGGGAGTATCTGGACGCCGTCAAGGCCAACCTGGAGAGCCAGCTGGAGCACACCTATCTCCAGCGGCCCGACGGCACCCGGGTGCCCATGAAAAAGAAGAAGGACTGATTTTTCCGTTCATCCCGGCTCCGGCGGCTCCCTGTCATTGACAATTCCCGCCGGGTCTGCAATAATGGGATCAGAACCGTTTAGGAATCTCATCCGCAAGGAGGCCGCCATGACCACCATTAAATTTGTCACCGACTCCGCCGCCGACATCCCCCGCGCCCTGCGGGAGGAACTGGACATCCAGGTGCTCCCCTTCCCCATTGCCATGGGGGCGAAGGAGCTTCAGGACGGCTATGACTTTACTCCGGAGCAGTTCTACCCCATGCTCCTGGCCGCAAAGCAGATCCCCACCCACGCCCAGCTCAACCCCTTCGTGTTCAGCCAGTGCTTTCAGGAGACCTTCCAGGCCGGATACTCCTGCCTGATCTACACCGCCATCAACGCCAAGGGGTCGGCCACCTATCAGAACGCCCTGCAGGCCCGGGAGGAGTTCTATGAGGACTACCCGGAGGCCAAGGCCACCTTCCACATCCACATCCTGGACTCCCGCACCTACACTATGGGCTACGGCTGGGCGGTGCTCCAGGGGGCCCGGATGGCCCGGGACGGGGCCGGGGAGGAGGAGATCCTGGCCTATCTCCAGGACTGGATCGACCATGTGCGGGTGCTGTTCGCCCCCCTGGACCTGCGCTTTGCCAAGAAGTCGGGGCGTATCTCCGCGGCGGCCGCCTTTATGGGGGACGCCCTGGGGCTCAAGCCCATCATGACCTTTGAGGAGGGGGACTCCAAGGTTCTCTCCAAGGTGCGGGGGGAGAAGAACGTGATCCCCGCCCTGTTGGAGCTGTGCCAGAAGACCCGGGCCCCCGGCACCCCCTATCTGGTGATCGAGGGGAACAACCGGGAGCAGGCCGCCCGCCTGGAGGAGGAGAGCGCCAAGGCCCTGGGGGCGCCCGCGGAGATGACCTACCCCATCGGCGGCGTCATCGCCATCAACGCCGGGCCCAACCTGATCGGCCTGGTCTACCGGCAGGCATGACCCAGCGCACGCGGAGGTCCCGGCCCGGAGGTTCCGGGGCGGGGCCCCTTTCTCTTATCGGTTCCCGCAAACCACGGTCCCGGCCAACGGCCGGAGACAAGGAGATCGTTTACCATGAATGAGATGAAACTTCCCTGGCCGGAGCGGGGGAAGCTCTGGGCCCGGCTGGGCATCCGGCTGGCGGTGGCGGCGCTGGCCGTATGGCTGCTGTGGGCGGTGGGGCTGCCCCTGCTGTCCCTGTTCGCCCCCTTTGTGGCCGCCCTCATCACCGCGGCCGTCCTCCACCCCCTGGTGCGGTGGCTCCAGCGGCGGCTGGGGGTGCCCAAAAAGCTGTCCGCCCTGGTGATCCTGGTGCTGCTCTTCGGCCTGCTGGGGGCGGGGATCGGCTATCTGGGCTATGCCGCCGGGCTGGAGCTGGTCTCCCTGGTTCAGAACTGGAGCGGCCTGCTGGACAGCATTCAGGGCACCCTGGATCAGATCGAGGCCATGTCCGCCAAGTTCTGGACCATGATCCCACCCCAGCTGAACGAGCTGGTGGAATCTATGACCGACCGCCTGCTGGAGTGGCTGGGGGGCGTGGTGCCGGAGCAGTTCAACGCTATGGCGGAGTTCACCATCGAGACGGCCAAGGGGGTGCCCGACTTTGTGGTGGCCCTGATCATCTACATCATGGCCTGCTATATGCTCACGGTGGACTACTCCTATCTGCGCAGCCGGGCCGCCCGGCACACCCACCAGCGGCTGCGCCGCTTTTTGAAGCAGGTGCGGGACACCGCTCTGGCCGCTTTCGGCGGCTATCTGCGGGCGGAGTTCCTGCTGTCGGTGGTGGTGTTTTTCATCCTGCTGGTGGGCTTCTTTGTCATCGGACAGTCCTACGGCCTGCTGCTGGCCCTGGGGCTGGCGGTGATGGACTTCATCCCCATCATCGGCGCGGGGACAGTGATGGTCCCCTGGGCGGCCATCGACCTGTTCATGGGCAACTGGTTCCACGCGGTGGAGCTCATGCTCATCTGGGGGGTCATCGCCCTGTTCCGCCGGGTGGGGGAGCCCAAGTTCGTGGGCGATCAGACCGGCCTGTCCCCCATCACCTCCCTCATCAGCATCTACATCGGCTGGCGGGTGGCCGGGGTGCTGGGGATGATCCTGGGCCCCACCATCGCCCTGGTGGCCCTGAACCTGATCAAGCTGGGCCTCTTTGAGGGGGTGCGCCTGGATCTGGCCGCCGCCGCCGGAGACATCATGGCCGTTCTGCGGGAACGCCCGCCGAAGATGGAGGAGTAAATTTTACCAAAATGAGAGACGCCCTGGAACCGGGAAGCGGTTCCAGGGCGTCTTGTGCTTGAAAAGGCGCGGGGTCACAGCTCCGGCCCGTCGTAGGGCCCGCCATAGGACTCCCACACCGGAGGGGGCGGGGCGGGCCGGTCCACCAGGGCCTGGTAGAATCCGGCCCGGGCAATGGCCACATAGGGCTTCAGCCACAGGGAGAGGGGCGCCTGGACCAGGGCGGACAGCAGCGCGGCGGTCCAGGGCAGCTCCAGCCCATTGATCAGAAGGGCGGGGTCCACCTCCGTGGCCTGAAGCAGCTCCAGCACGGCGGGGAGGATAAACGTCAGCTCCACCCCCAGGGACAGGAGGAAGTTCAGCAGGTACCAGCCGAAAAAGGAGAGGTCCAGCTTGAAATACTCCCACTTCCACCCCTGCATCATAGCCACGCTCTCCCGCACGGCGGCAAATGGGCCCGCCTCCGGCCGGTCCATAAGCAGGAAGGGGGCCAGGGCATAGCGGTAGGAGATCCAAAGGCTGATGCCGAACGCCGCCCCATAGAGCAGCAGCACCAGCAAAACCGGCGGGAGCCACTCCATCAGGAAAACCAGCGCCAGACCGCCCACAATTCCAAACGCCAGCGCCCAGCACAGGGTGCAGCAGAATATGTACAGCTCCATCAGCACCACCCGGCCCGCCATGGAGAAGCCGTCGATGAGGGCGCCGTAACCCGCCTCCTGCCGGCGGAAGATCCGCAGGGCCCAGATCTGGTACCCGAAGCTCATCACCGTGGTGTACAGCAGGATCAGCAGATACAGAAACAGGGGCAGCGTGTCCCCGCTGGACGGCGGGAAGGTGAGCTGGGCGGCCCCGGTCAGATCGGCCAGCGTGGACACTCCGGTGGTCAGAAGGAGGTAGACCAGCGTGATCAGCCAGAAGGGCGGGCGGCTCTCCCGCATCCGCGCCCGGGCCCGGGCCTTCAGCTCCCGGCGGTCAAGTTCCATTGGCATAGCAGTTGTCTCTCTTTCGGATGGTATAATGTGGGGGCCGCCGTCTCCGGCGGCCCTTTCCGGGATGAAAACGCCAGAAGGGCGAATCCCTTAATCCTCCCAGTTCTCCATGACCTGCTTGATCTGGTCGGCCAGACGGGCCAGGTCCTTGTTGGGACGGCCCCGGCTGCGGCTGATGAGGGCCTCCAGCTGTTTGGACACGTCCTGGAGCCGGACGAAGGCCGGGGAGCCCGCCGCCGCGCCGCCGGAGACCTTCTTGGGCTCCAGCACCACGCCGCGGGCCAGCATGGCGTTGGCGGACAGGTCGTAGACCTCCTCATACAGGGGGGCGTGGGCGGGGATGTCCCGCTCATTCAGGTCCTTGGCAAACAGCTCGGTCACCGGGCTGTCCCCGTGGACCACGAAGACCTGCTCCGGGGCAGGGGCAAACTTCTCGACCCAGGCCAGCAGGTGGTCCCGGTCGGCGTGGGAGGACAGGCCCTTAAAGTTGACGATGCGGGCGTTGACGGCGATCTCCTCGCCGAAGAGCTTTACCGACTTGGCCCCCTCCAGCAGGCGGCGGCCCAGGGAGCCCTCCGCCTGATAGCCCACGAACACCACGGCGCACTCCCGCCGCCACAGGTTGTGCTTCAGGTGGTGGCGGATGCGGCCGGCGTCGCACATGCCGGAGGCGGAGATGATGACCTTGGAGCGCTGGTCGGCGTTCAGGGCCTTGGACTCCTCGGTGGACTGGACCAGAGTGAGGCCCGGGAAGGTGAACAGGTCGTCTCCCCCCTGGAGGACCTCAATGGCCTCCTCGTCCAGATAGCCGTGCAGGTCCCCGGAGTAGATGCGGGTGGCCTCGGCGGCCAGGGGGCTGTCCACGCACACCTGGAAGTCGGGGACGCTGCGCACCAGGCCCTGGTCCTTGATCTCCCGCAGGAAGTACAGCAGCTCCTGGGTGCGGCCCACGGCGAAGGAGGGGATCACCACGTTGCCCCCCTGGGCGAAGGTCTCGTCAATGAGCTGGGCCAGGGCCTCAGTATAGCTCTCCGGCGGCTCATGGTTCCGGTCCCCGTAAGTGGACTCCATGACCACATAGTCCGCCTCGTCCAGGAACTCCGGGTCCCGGATGACGGGCTGGTCCACGTTGCCCAGGTCCCCGGAGAAGACCAGCTTCTTGGTGACGCCGTTCTCGGTGGCCCAGATCTCCACCATGGAGGAGCCCAGCAGGTGTCCCGCGTCCCGGAAGCGGATTCGTACCCCCTCGCACAGGTCCACCATCTGCCCGTACTCGGCGGTGTGGACCAGCTGCATGGCCGCCTCCGCGTCGGCCACGGTGTACAGGGGCTCCACCTCCGGCCGGCCGGCCCGCTTGCCCTTCTGGTTCTGCCACTGGGCGTCGCTCTCCTGGATGAAGGCGGAGTCCCGCAGCATGATGGACATGAGCTGGGCGGTGAGGCGGGTGGCGTAGATCTCCCCCTGGAAGCCCTCCTTCACCAGGAGGGGGATGCGCCCGGAGTGGTCGATGTGGGCGTGGGTGACGATCACATAGTCGATGTAGCTGGGGGCGAAGTCCAGGGCGTTCTCGTCGTGCTCGTCCCGGCCCTGCTGCAGGCCGCAGTCGATGAGGATCTTTCTGCCGCCCACCTCCAGACAGTGGCAGCTGCCGGTGACCGCGTGGGCCGCGCCGAAGAATGTCAGCTTCATATGGTTGGCCTCCTAAGATGTATTGGGTGGGGTCTTATCCACATTGTACTCCAAGGCCGGGGAAAATTCCAGAACTATTTGTGAATTTTGACGGGAACCGCCGGACGGGGGAGGCCCGGCGGAGCGGGGCCGGTCCCTAGAGAAGCCCGAAGTGCTTCAGGGCGGCGGCCACGCCGTCCTCGTCCACGGTGGGGGCGGCGTAGTCCGCCCGCTCCTTCACGTAGTCGCTGGCGGAGCCCATGGCCACCCCCACGCCCACCGCCATGAGCATGGACAGGTCGTTCTCCCCGTCTCCGAAGGCCATGGCCTCCTCCGGGGCGATGCCGTAGTGGGCCAGGAGGGCCGCCACCCCCTTGTCCTTGCCCCCGGTGGGGGGGAGCACGTCCAGAAAGTTGGGGTGCCAGCGGGTGGTCTTCAAATGGGGGGCCCGGTCCAGGAGCAGGCCCTCGTTTTCCCGGGTCAGGAAGGTCACCGCCTGGTAGACGGTGCGGTCCAGGGCGTAGTCCGCCGGGCGCACCGGGGGCATGCCGGGTGTAGTCGTTGATGCAGTTGAGGTAGACCTCCTCCCCCTCCAGGAAGATGCAGGAGAAGGCCCCGTCCCGGGCGGCGGACACCAGCTCCTCCACCGAGTCCCGGGGCATGGGGTTGCTGTGGAGCACCCGGCCGCCGGCGAAGCAGTACTGGCCGCTGAGGGTGACCTGTCCGTCAAAGGAGAACAGGCGGTCCACCGGCCGGAGCATCACCCGGTGCCGCCCGGTGGCCAGGAACAGCTTGATCCCCTTCTCCCGCAGGGCGTGGAGGGCCGCCAGGGCGGAGGGAGGGATGGTGTGGGTGCGGAAGCTCACCAGGGTGCCGTCCACGTCGAAGAAAATGGCTTTGACCATGGGAAAAGGGCTCCTTTCAACCGGCCCCAGGGCGGGCCGGGAAAAACGTTGGGGAGTTCAGGATACCATAAATCCCCCCGCCCCGCAAGTGCGGGCCGCGCCGGACGCCGGAGGGTGGGGAGGCGGCGGGAACAGACGGTCTTCATAAAATCTTAAGCCGTTCTTAATTGATTTTCCCCGCCCGGGGGCATATACTCAGTGTACTAATACAGTTCATACAGCGGAGCGCCGCTGAGAACGGGAAGGAGGAAGCGCCTATGCTGAATCTGGACTACCGGGACGCCCGGCCCATCTATGAACAGGTGCGGGACGGCCTGCGCCGCCTGATGGTCACCGGCGCCATCCGGGAGGGGGAGAAGCTCCCCTCGGTGCGGACCCTGGCCAGCAGCCTGGCCATCAACCCCAACACCATCCAGCGGGCCTATGAGGCCCTGGAGGCGGAGGGCTATCTGTACTCGGTGCCCGGAAAAGGCTCCTTTGCCGCCCCCCACACGGGGGTGGACCGGGGCCGGAGGGAGGAGCTGCTGGTCCGCTTTGACGCGGTGACGGCGGAGCTTTTATACCTGGGGGTGGGGGGCGAGGCTCTCGTCGCCCGGGTGCGGGCGTTGGAAGGAGGAGAATCGGCGTGATCCAAGTAAACAACGTGGTCAAGAGCTTTGACGGCTTCCGGGCCCTGGACGGCCTGACCATGTCGGTGGAGGGGGGCTCCATCTACGGTCTGGTGGGCCCCAACGGCGCGGGCAAGTCCACCATCCTGCGCCACATCATGGGGGTGTACCGCCCCGACTCCGGCTCCATCCTGGTGGATGGACAGCCGGTGTACGAGAACCCGGCGGTGAAGCGGCGGATGGCCTGGATCCCCGACGACCTGTACTACTTCCTGTCCGCCTCCACCCACGACATGATGAAGTTCTACCGGGGCCTGTACCCCCAGTTTGACGACAAGCGGTATCAGGCCCTGAAGGAGGCCTTCCCCGCCGTGGACGAGAAGCAGCCCATCCGCCGCCTGTCCAAGGGCATGCAGAAGCAGTCCGCCTTCTGGCTCTCCCTGTGCTGCCAGCCGGAGATTTTGGTGCTGGACGAGCCGGTGGACGGCCTGGACCCGGTGATGCGCCGGCAGGTGTGGTCCCTGCTCATGGGGGACGTGGCCCAGCGGGGCACCACGGTGCTGGTGTCCTCCCACAACCTGCGGGAGCTGGAGGACGTGTGCGACCACGTGGGCATCCTGTCCCACGGGAAGGTGCTGCTGGAGCGGTCCCTCACCGATCTCCAGGACAACATCCTGAAGATTCAGACCGCCTTCCCGGAGGGGGCGCTGCCCCAGCTGCCCGAGGGGCTGAACGTGCTCCACGTGACCCAGGTGGGCCGGGTCCACACCCTCATTGTCCGGGGGAATTTACAGGAGGCCCGGGAGAAGCTGGCCGCCCTGAATCCCCTGTTCCTGGAGGCCCTGCCCCTGTCGTTGGAGGAGATCTTTATTTATGAGCTGGGAGGTGAGGACTATGCGGTCCGGGACATCGTGCTTTAACGGCACTCTGTATAAAAAGGCGTTTCTGCGGTTCTGGCCCATCTGGGCCCTGTACGGGGCCCAGTGGCTGCTGATGCTCCCCCTGCCCTTCCTGACCACCGGGCTGCAGGGCGGGCATCCGGGCGTCACCACCGTGACCAACCGTCTGGCGGAAATGGCCCAGAATAATCCCCTGGATATGCTCATGTTCGGTACCATGTCGGCGGCGGTGGCAGGAGTGGTGTGCGCCATGGCGGTGTTCTCCTACCTGTACTCCAGCCGCTCCGCCTGCACCATGCACGCCCTGCCTGTGCGGCGGGAGGCCCTGTTCACCTCCCACTACCTGGCGGGCCTGTCCTTCCTGCTGCTGCCCCACCTGGCGGGCCTGTCCTTCCTGCTGCTGCCCCACCTGGCGGTGTACGCCCTGACGGTGGCTGTGGAGGCCGCCCTGGGCTGTCTGGACCTGTGGCCCCTGACCCAGTGGCTGCTGGTGCAGAGCGGCGCCTGCCTGTTCTTCTACTCCTTCGCCGTGTTCTGCGCCATGTTCACCGGCCACCTGGTGGCCCTGCCCCTGTTCTACGGCATTTTGAACTTCCTGGCCTGGACCGTGACCAACCTGGTGGAGGGGGTGTGCTATGAGTTCCTGTTCGGCTTTCGGCGCTTCCCCGACCAGCTGTGGGCGGCGGTGTACTGGCTGACCCCCTTCATCCGGCTGGAGCAGGGCGTGCAGACCTACTACGAGGGTTCCAAGCCCTATCTGGACGATCCCTCCGCCGTAGCCGTCTACGCCGTCCTTGGCGCGGTCTTTGCCCTGGCCGCCCTGCTGGTATACCGTACCCGGCACATCGAGTCCGCCGGGGACGTGGTGGCGGTACGGATCGTCCGTCCGGTGTTCCGGTACGGCTTTGCCTTCTGCGCCGGTCTCACCGGCGGGGTGTGGTCCGCCGCCCTCCTCAGCCAGGACAGCCCCGCCGCCCTCACCTTCTGGGTGGTGCTCTGGGGCGTGATTGGCTGCTTCGCGGCGGAGATGCTGCTGAAGAAGTCCTTCCGGGTGCTCAGGGCCTGGAAGGGGAGCCTGTGCCTGGGGGCCGCCCTGCTGGTCCTGTGCCTGGGGGTGAGCCTGGACGGTTTCGGCTTTGAGAGCCGGGTGCCGGACCCGGAGCAGGTGACTCAGGTCCAGGTCTGGGGCCTGGACGGCGCCCCCTACGACAGTGCAAGCAGCAACCTGACCCTCACCGCCCCGGAGGACATCGCCCTGGTCACCCAGATCCACACCCTGGCCGCCGGCATGGAGGACCAGCAGTACGACGGGCGGGCCTCTGCTGAGGACGGGACCTTTGGTTACCTGAATCTGTCCCTGACCTACCAGCTCGCCGGCGGCGGCACCATGACCCGGTACTACGACGGTCTGCCCATTCAGGAGGCGGACCTGGAGGCGGAGGGCACCCTCGCCAATCTGGCCAACCAGTTTACTTCCGACCGGAACAAGGTGGCGGAGATGTACGGCTTTGAAGAGATAGAGGAGGGCCGCCTGGTGGAGGCCTATCTGGTCAACGTGTGGAACACCCAGGCGGAGAGCTACGAGGACGTGTATATCGACGGCTCCGCCCAGGCGCTGTGGGACGCCATGAAGCAGGACTTCGCCGAGGGGACCATCGGGGTGCGCTACCTGCTGGAGGACAGCCGGGCCCGGTACGAGAACACCTGCTATACCGACCTGTGCTTCACCATTGAACAGCTGCATGAGACGGCGCCCGGCGACCGGGACGCCTCGGAGACCTATGGCACCACCTTCACCATCACCCTCACCCCCAACGCCTCCCACACCCTCTCCCTGCTGCGGGAGCTGGGGGCCCTGGACGACACCCATGTGGCCCCCGCCTATGGGGTGTATATGGACGGCGCGGAGGACCGGTATGACGCCTACCGCAATGCCGATGGCAGCATCCCGGAGGACCTCCTCTATGACGAGACCCGCGGGGGCGGCCCCGCCGGAGAGACCGCGCCCCTGGGGTGATCCCCACAGAATAAAAACAGGCCTGTGGACCGATGGTCCACAGGCCTTTAAGCGTTTGCGCCGCGCAGCAGAGCGTTTTCCACGGGCCTGCTGCGTATACTGAGGAACAGGCCGGTTACGGCTCCAGCGTGTGGTCGTCCTCCCGGGCCAGCTTGGCCACCTGACCGGACAGGGCGATCAGGGCGATCAGGTTGGGGAAGACCATCAGGGCGTTGAACAGGTCGGACAGGTTCCACACCAGGGGGGCCTCCAGCATGGAGCCCAGGGCCACGCACACCACGGCGATGCAGGCGTAGACCTTCACCGCCTTGTTGCCGAACAGGTACTTCACGTTCTGAGCCCCGAAGAAGTACCAGCCGATGACGGTGGAGAAGGCGAAGAACAGCAGGCAGATGGCCACATAGATGTTGCCGAAGCCCTGGAACACGGTGGTGAAGGCCACCTGGGCCATGTTCTCGGCGGCGGGGTTGGCGGTCATGTCGCCCACGTTCAGGGCCCCGCTGGTGATCATCACCAGGGCGGTCATGGTGAGGACGATGAAGGTGTCGATGAACACGCAGATCATGGCCAGGATGCCCTGATCCTGGGGCTTGTTCACCTTGGCCAGGGCGTGGGCGTGGGGGGTGGAGCCCATGCCGGCCTCGTTGGAGAACAGGCCCCGGGCCACGCCGTAGCGCATGGCCTCCCGCACGCCGATGCCCATGGCGCCGCCCATGACGGCCTGGGGCTGGAAGGCCCCCACGAAGATCATGCGGAAGGCGTTGGGCAGCTCGGCGATGTTGAACAGCAGCACGATCAGGCCGCCCGCCAGATAGAAGCAGGCCATGATGGGCACCAGCTTCTCGGTGACGGAGGCGATGCGGGT
>CASEKM010000104.1 GCA_949288405.1 uncultured bacterium
CACGTCGCAGATGACCTTGGTGTAGCCGTCGGTGGTGTAGTGCTTCAGCAGGGGGTGGTCGCACACGTACACGCCGTCGGCGCCGTAGCCGCCCAGCTCTTTGGCGATGCCCTCGATGTTCTCGCCCAGCAGGATGCCGTAGAGCTTGGTCCCCAGCTCGTCGGCCAGCTTGCGGCCCTCGGAGATCAGCTCAAAGGAGGTGGGCATCATAGCGCCCTGGCGCTGCTCGCAGAACACCCACACGCCGCCGTTGAAGGCAGCGATATCAGCACTGTTGAAAGTAGACATATTCTTCCGTTCTCCCTTCTATCAGATCATATGCTTGGCAGCCAGAATGCCGGCCAGCTTCTCGCAGGTCTCCTTGTCGGCGCCCTCCAGCATCATGCCGGCGCCCTTCTGGGGAGGCGTGAAGGAGGTCAGGATGTTGGTGGGAGAGCCCTTCAGACCGATGGTGGCGGGGTCGATCAGGGGATCGTCCTTCAGGGCGTTGTAGTCCAGGATCTCATAGGGCTTCTCATAGCACTCGAAGATGCCGCCCACGCTCATGTAGCGGTGCCGCCCACGCTCATGTAGCGGGGAGTGTTCAGCTCCTTGATGCAGGTGATCAGGCAGGGGGTGTTGACCTTGATGGTCATGTAGCCGTCCTCCAGCATCCGCTTGATGGTGAGGGTCTTGCCCTCCTTGGTGATCTCAGCGGCATAGGACACCTGGGGGATGCCCAGCTTCTCAGCGATCTGGGGACCCACCTGAGCGGTGTCGCCGTCGATGGCCTGACGGCCGCAGAACACGATGTCGTCCTCGTCCAGGCCGATCTTGTTGATGGCGGCGGCCAGGATCTGAGAGGTGGCGTAGGTATCGGAGCCGCCGAACTCACGGCCGGAGACCAGCACGGCGCGGTCCACGCCCCGGGCGATGATCTCACGCAGCATGCCCTCGGCGGGAGGAGGACCCATGGAGACGACGACCACCTCGGCGCCGGTCTGCTCCTTCAGGACCAGAGCGGCCTCGACGGCGTTCAGGTCGTCGGGGTTGGTGATGGCGGCCATGGAGGCGCGGTTCAGAGTACCATCGGGATTCACGGCCACCTTACCAGAGGTATCGGGGACCTGCTTGACACAAACAATGATTTTCATTTCCATCTGCCTCCTATCTTATTTCACGCCCATGGCACGGGAGATGACCATACGCTGGACCTCGGAGGTGCCCTCATAGATCTCGGTGATCTTGGCGTCGCGCATCATGCGCTCCACGGGATACTCACGGGTGTAGCCGTAGCCGCCGAACAGCTGCACGGCGCGGCGGGTGACGTCGGAAGCGGCCTCAGCGGCGAACAGCTTGGCCATGGCGGCGTCCACAGAGTAGGGCTCGTGATTCTGCTTCTTGCAGGCGGCGGAGTACACCAGGAACTGGGCGGCCTTCATGCGGGTGTGCATGTCGGCCAGCTGGAACTGGGTGTTCTGGAACTGGGACAGGCGCTTCTTGAACTGGATGCGCTCCTGGGTGTACTTGACAGCCTCGTCAATGGCGCCCTCGCCCAGGCCCAGGGCCTGCGCAGCGATGCCGATCCGGCCGCCGTCCAGAGTCTGCATGGCGATCTTGAAGCCCTCGCCTTCCTTGCCCAGCAGGTTCTCCTTGGGCACGATGCAGTCCTCGAAGATCAGGTCGCAGGTGGAGCTGCCGCGGATACCCATCTTCTTCTCCTTTTTGCCCACGGAGAAGCCGGGGAAGGAGCTCTCCACGATGAAGGCGGAGATGCCGTGGTTGCCGGCCTTGGGGTCGGTCATGGCGAAGACGACCATGGTGCTGGCCACAGTGCCGTTGGTGATGAAGCACTTGGAGCCGTTGAGCACATAGTGGTCGCCCTCCAGCACAGCGGTGGTCTGCTGGCCGGAGGCGTCGGTGCCGGCGTTGGGCTCGGTCAGGCCGAAGGCGCCGATCTTTCTGCCGGACAGCAGGTCGGGCAGATACTTCATCTTCTGCTCCTCGGTGCCGTGCTCATAGATGGGGGCGCAGCACAGAGAGGTGTGAGCGGACACGACCACGCCGGTGGTGCCGCACACCTTGGACAGCTCCTCCACGCACATGGCGTAGGACAGCACGTCGCCGCCGGCTCCGCCGTACTTCTTGGGGAAGTAGATGCCCATCATGCCCAGCTTGCCCATCTTCTCGACGGTCTCCATGGGGAAGCGCTCTTCCTCATCCAGCTCCTCGGCTAGGGGCTTGACCTCGTTCTCCGCAAACTCACGGTACATCTTGCGGACCATCTCTTGCTCTCTAGTCAGATGAAAATCCATTTTCCAGTCCTCCTAAATTTTTTACTTCTTGGAATAATCGTAGAAGCCCTTGCCGGATTTGACGCCCAGCAGACCACCGCGGACCATCTTCTTCAGCAGCAGGGCAGGACGATACTTAGAGTCGCCTGTCTCATCGTACAGGGTGTTCATAATGGCCAGGCAGATGTCCAGGCCGATAAAGTCGCCCAGGGCCAGAGGACCCATGGGGTGGTTGGCGCCCAGGCGCATGGCCTTGTCGATGTCCTCCACCGAGGCGGTGCCGGACTCCACCAGGCCGATGGCATCGTTGATCATGGGGATGAGCAGCTTGTTGACCACAAAGCCGGGGCCCTCGGCCACCTCAACGGGCTCCTTGCCGATGTCCTTGGCCAGCTTGTAGGTGAAGTCAAAGGTCTCCTGGGAGGTATTCACGCCCCGGATGATCTCGATGAGCTTCATGCTGGGCACGGGGTTGAAGAAGTGCATGCCGATGAAGGCGTGCTTCAGGCCGTGGCCCATCTCCGTGATGGACAGGGAGGAAGTGTTGGTGGCAAAGATCGCTTCCGGCTTGACCAGCTCGTCCAGGCGGTGGAACAGCTCCTTCTTGGAGCCCATCTCCTCCGCGATGCACTCGATGACCAGATCGGCGTCCGCCGCGGCGGACTCCTCCTCCACCAGCACGTTGGCCATCAGGGCGTCCTTGGCGCCCTGGGGCATTTTGCCCTTTTCCACGCGCTTCTGAAGGGAGGCGTCCAGCTGTTCCTTGTGACGCTGGGCGGAGGCCATGCTGCTGGCATACATGAGGGCGGTGTGGCCGTTGGCGGCGAAAACCTGAGCAATGCCGCGGCCCATGGTGCCGGCGCCGAAAATTGCAACCTTCATTGTCTTTCCTCCTAAAAAATGATTTTTTCAGGACTCAGTTCCTGACTGATTTGACGGGACACAAGCAGTTTTGTTAGAAAATTAACAAGCCATGACCAGAAAAAGCGCAACACAGAGATAACCCCTGTTGTTGCGAAGGGCAAAAACCGGTCAGAACTGATTATGTACCGTTCAAATTATATCGTTTTTTGTACGGAGAAGCAAGGGGGTAGTGCACTGGCAATTTATACAGTTTTTCCAGTTAAAATTCTGTTAAATTATGAAAAAGGACGGACGGCGTGTCATTGGAAAATCCCGCCGTTTTTTGGATGAAAGAACGGAATTCTTATCAAAACAGGATGGAATCCGCCGCCTCAAATTTCTCTCCATCCCGGGCGGGATCTCCCCCTCATCCCCCGCCTTTTCCAGGGCTTCTGAGGGCCGGAAAAGGGGCCGCGCCCGGCGGGTGCGGCCCCCTCTTCTCTCAGTCCTCCTGCAGCGGCACCGGCGCGGGCACCTTGTCCGGGTCGGTGTTGTCATAGGCCTGGGACAGCGCCTCCAGGGCCACGTCCTGGTCGGCCAGCAGGGCGGTCATCTTATCCAGGCACTTGCCCGCCTTCTCCAGCTGGTCCGCCGCGTGGGAGACGGTGGACTCCACCTCGCTGCGCAGGGCGTCGTACTCCCGCTCCACCCGGCTCACCCACTGCTCCATGTTCCGGCGCAGCTCCCGGGCCTGGCCGTCCGCCTGATCCACGATCTTCTGGGCCCGGCAGTGGGCCTCCAGCTCCACGCCGGCGGTGCGCTCCTTCACCGCCTCATAGGCGGCGGCCTCCGGCTCCAGGGCCTCCACCCTGGCCTTCAGGGCGTCCCGCTCCCGGCGCAGGCCGGCCAGCTCCCGCTCCTGGGCCTCCTCCCGGTCCTGGCCGGCGGCCAGGGCCTGCTTGACCTGCTCCAGCTGCTGCTGCAGGCTGTCCCGCTCCCGCTGGAGGATGGCCATTTGCTCCTCCTGCTCGCCGGTCCGGGCCGCAAGCCGTCCCCGCTCCTCCTCGGCCGCCTCCAGCTTCTGCTGCAGCTCCTGCTGCCGCTGGGCGTTCTCCGCCGACGTCTTCTCTAAATAATCCAGCACATCCTGCCGGTTAAAGCCGCCCAGGGCGGCGCTTCGAAATGGATGGTCCATGGGGCACCTCGTCTCCGCCCCCTCGGGGGCTTTTTGTCAGTTTCCGTGTTATTCTATCACACCTGCGTGGGAAATACAATTCTTTTGACGATTCATGCCGCCGCTCCGGTTGTGTTCCGGCCGCCCATGTGTTATGGTAGGAGGCAGCCGCTGTACTTTTTCACCCAGGAGGCATGTCCTATGGCGTCCAGCTTCTACCAGACCATCTATCAGCTCACCGCGAAGATCCCCGCCGGTGCGGTGGCCACTTACGGCCAGCTCGCCTTCCTGGCGGGCAGTCCCCGGGCCAGCCGCATTGTGGGCGGGGCCATGGCCCGGGCCCCCAGGGGCCTCCCCTGCCACCGGGTGATCTATGGGGACGGCCGCCTCAGCCCGCCGGACGTGTTCGGCGGCCCCGGCATCCAGCGGATGCTTCTGGAGTCCGAGGGGGTCCCCTTCCTCCCCGACGGGCGGGTGGACCTGGCCCGGTGCCAGTGGGACGGGAAATAGCTCCTCCCGAGAGGCGTCCGGCCGGGCGCTTTGTCACCACTCTGTAACTTGACCTTCATCAACGACAAGTGTAGTATATCATTATCAACTACATTTGACGTGAATTGGAGCGATTTTGATGAAACGACTGCCGGACACCGAGCTGGAAGTGATGAAGGCCCTGTGGGCCTCCGGGGCGGACACCCCCAGGGCGGCTCTGGACCACGCCCTGGCCGCCTTTCAGTGGTCCCCCAACACCATCAACACCTATTTGAACCGCCTGGCGGACAAGGGCTTCGTGTCCGTCCGCCGGGAGGGCAAGAGCAACCGGTATACCCCCCTGGTATCCCGGGAGGACTACCTGGCCTTTGACAGCCGCGCGGTCCTCTCCAAGCTGTACGGCAGCTCCCCCCGGAACTTCGTGGCCGCCCTGGCCCAGGGGGGACTGGACCGGAAGGACGTGGACGAACTGCGGGAGCTGCTGGACCAGCTGAGCGGAGGGGACCATGGGTGAGTTTTTACAGCATTTGACCGCCCTCTCCCTGGGAGGCGGGCTGGTGATTTTGGTCCTGATGGCGGCCGCCCGGCTCACCGGCTCCCGGTACGCCGCCCGGTGGCGGTGCTGGGTGTGGCTGCTGCTGTGCCTGCGGCTGGCGGTCCCCCTCCCCCTGCTGCCCCAGGCTTCGGAGCGCGCCGCCCCCATCCAGCTCCCCACAGTGGAGGACCGGGTGGTCCTCCAGCCCACTCCGTCCCCGGCGGCTTCCGCCTCAGAGCCGGGGCCGGAGACCCAGCCCAGTCCCGATCCCGCCCCGGAGATCTCGGCCCCTGGGGCCCTCCCGAAGGAGCCCTTCTCCCTGTCCGCATGGCAGCTCTTGTTTGCCCTGTGGCTGGCGGGAATGGCGGGGGTGCTGGCCTGGGGCGTGGTCTCCCACCTGCGGTTCCTCCGGTATCTGCGCCGCTGGGCGGCCCCGGTGGGGGAGCCGGAGGTCCTGTCCCTGTACAACGCCCTGGGGGACAAGCTGGGGCTGGACCGGCGGCCCCGTCTGCTGTCCTGTCCCGGCCTGTTCGTCCCCATGCTGGCGGGCATGTTCCGGCCGGTGCTCCTGCTGCCGGAGGAGCGCCCCGCCGGGGACGCCCTGAAATACTCCCTCCTCCACGAGCTCACCCACTACCGCCGCCGGGACATTTTCCGCAAAGCGCTGGCCCTGTGGGTGCGGGCGGTCCACTGGTTCAACCCCCTGGTGTGGCTGGCCGTCCGGTGGATGGACCGGGACCTGGAGCTCTCCTGTGACGAGGGAGCCCTAAAACTCCTCCCGCCGGAGGAGCACGCCGCCTACGGCCGCACCAGTCTGGATGCCGTGTGCCCCCCTGGCCCCCCCCCCCCCCGCCCCGCAACGGGCCCCGCGTGGCGGGGCCCGCCGCACGCTGCCCGCAGGCCGCATGAAACAGGGGGGCGCTTTTTCTGAAATTGGAAGATATTCCGGATTCGGGTCTGTGTCTCCTTAGCAGAGCCGGAGAGGGGGGTGGAAAAGGGAGTATGGGGGAGCATAAGAACACCTCGTTTCAGAGTGAAGAGTGGAGAGTGA
>CASEKM010000105.1 GCA_949288405.1 uncultured bacterium
ATTTTCCCGCGTTCCAGCATCTTTCTCACCACCTGCTACTTATTTTACCTCTTATGAACGAAAAAGCCCAGCTTATGCTGGACTTTTTCGACAGACTGACGGGAGCGTCCGGCCGGACGCTCCCGTTTTTGTATTTTGTGCCGCGAGATCAGTAGTTCTCCGCCTTCAGCTGGAAGTAATCGCGGGGATGAGCGCACACGGGGCAGACCTCGGGGGCCTCCTTGCCCACGTGGATGTGGCCGCAGTTGCTGCACTGCCAGATCATGTCCCCGTCCCGGGAGAACACCAGGCCACCCTCTACATTGGCCAGCAGCTTGCGGTAGCGCTCCTCGTGCTCCTTCTCGATCTTGGCCACTTCCTCGAACAGGAAGGCGATGTGGTCGAAGCCCTCCTCCTTGGCCTCCTTGGCCATGGTGGCGTACATGTCGGTCCACTCGTAGTTCTCGCCCTGAGCGGCGGCCTCCAGGTTCTCGGCGGTGGTGCCGATGCCGCCCAGCAGCTTGAACCAGATCTCGGCGTGCTCCTTCTCGTTGGCGGCGGTCTCCTCGAAGATCTTGGAGATCTGCACATAGCCGTCCTTCTTGGCCTTGGAGGCGAAGTAGGTGTACTTGTTGCGGGCCTGGGACTCCCCGGCGAAGGCGGTCCACAGGTTCTGCTCGGTCTTGCTTCCCTTCAGTTCAGGCATGGTAAAGTCCTCCCTAATCATAGATGATGTTGTCAAATCCTCACCAACTAACAAGAATTATTCTTATTAGTTGAGTCCACTATACCAGAAGCAGGCCCCCCTGTCAAGGGCTTTTTTACGCTCTCATCAGATTTTTTCGCGTTTTTGCCGGGGAGTCTGTTGTTTTTTTCCAAAAGACTCTTTTTTGTGCCGGCGGGAGGGGAGGCGGGGGCGTGGACGGCTATGAGCCGCGGCCATGACCGTTGAACCGGACCGTCACAGTCCCGGACCGGTCGGTCCGCCAGATCTCCCCGCCGGAGGCGGCGATGCGCTCCACAGTCTCCGGGGCCGGATGGCCGTAGCCGTTGTCCGCGCCCACGGAGATGAGGGCATACTCCGGCCGGAACGCGTCCAGCAGAGCCTGGGAGGTGGAATACTTGGAGCCGTGGTGGCCTGCCACGAGCACCTCGCCGTCAGGCAGCGGAAGGTGGGAGAGCAGCAGTTCCTCCACGTCCGCCCCCATATCCCCGGTGATGAGCACGTCAAAATCCCCCTGGCTGGCCAGCACGGTGAGCCCCTCCTCGTTGGTCTCGCCGCTGCCCAGGGGAGCGATCAGACGGACGGTCCGTCCGCCGCCCAGGTCCAGGACGGTGTCCGAGCGGATGTACAGCACCTGAGTGCCCTGCTCCTCCGCCAGCTCCAGGAGCTCCCGGCGGAGGGGGCTCTCCTGGTCCACATCCGGGATGGCCAGGGTGTCCACCTCCACCCGGCGCAGCAGCTGGGCCGCTCCGTTGGCGTGGTCGCTGTGAAAGTGGGTGAGGGCCAGCAGGTCCAGCCGCCGGATGCCCCGGTCCCCCAGGTAGTCGGCGGCCGTATCTCCGGCGTTGTCCGGCCCGTCCCCGCCGCAGTCCACCAGGGCCAGGAAGCGGCCGGAGCGCAGCAGGACGCTCTGCCCCTGGCCCACGTCCAGGGCGGTCACCCCTCCGGCCCCCTGCCAGAAGCTCAGGCTGTTGCACACCATAGCCAGGCACAGGGTGCCCACGGCGGCACAGGCGGGGGTGATCCAGCGCTTTTTGCCTCGGGAGAGGGCGGTCCACAGGATCAGCAGGTAGAGGAACAGGAACCACAGCCGGAAGTAGGGCGTGTCCAGCGTGATGGCGGAGAAGGGGGCCCGGGACAGAAGCCGGATGCTCCCTACCAGGTACTCCCCCAGCAGGGAGACGGGGCGGGCCAGCAGGGCGGCCAGGGGGAAGACGGCGGTTCCCGCCATGCCGAGCACCAGGCCCGCGCCGAACAGGGCGCTTACAGCCCACAGGGTGAGCAGATTGGACAGCAGGGAGATGAGGGGGACCGAGTTGAAGTACAGGGCGGACAGGGGTGTGGTGAGCACGCTGGCCCCCACGGTGGCCGCCAGAGTGGAGACCAGAAAGCGCAGAGCGCCCCGGAGGCACCAGGGGGCGCTCCCCCGGGCGGCGTCCGCGAAGGGGAGCTTTGCCGCCAGCGCGTTCTGGATGCGGTCAGAGCACAGGAGGATGCCCGCCACCGCGGCAAAGGACAGCTGGAGCCCCGCGTGGGTGATGGAGAAGGGGTTCCACAGGAGAAGAAGCAGAAGGGCCGTCCCCAGGGCGGTGGCGCTGTCCCGCCCCCGGCGGACCAGGGGCGCGGCCTGGAGCAGGATGATCATAATGGCCGCCCGGACGATGGAGGGGGTGCACCCGGTCATCAGGGTGAACAAAATAGACACGGGGATGAGCACCAGGGCGGTGAGCCGCCGGCTGCCTCCCAGCAGCAGGGACAGCAGTCCCGCCAAAAAGGCCAGGTGGGAGCCGGACACCGCCACCGTGTGGGTCAGGCCGGTGCGCTGCAGGTCCGTATTGAAGGCGTCGGAGAGGTCCGAGCGGTTGCCGGTGACCAGGGCCTTGGTGATGGGGGCGGTGTCCGCCGGAAACAGGGCGTCTATACACTCCTCCAGGGCCCGGGTCCACAGGGCGGGCCAGTCCCGCAGGGGCGGGTGCTCCGGCCGCTCCCAGTCCAGACGGCCGTAGCCTCTGGCGGTGAGAAAGATCCCCTGGGCGGTGTAGTAGGTGATCTCCTCCCCCGAGGAGGAGCGGTCCGCCCGGGCGCAGTGGGCCACCATCTCCACCCGGTCCCCGGGGCGCAGCTGCGCCCCCTGTTCATCCAGGTAGAGCAGGGTGTTGATGGCCGGGCCGAAGGCCGCCTCCATACGCACCCCCACCGACCAGCCGTAGTCGGTCTCCTGGGGCCACTGGGACACCGTCCCCTGGAGCCGGAGGGTGGTGTCATCCAGCGCCAGGGCGGGACGCCAGAACAGGGCGGAGTAGCCGGCGGTCCACAGAAAACCCATGGCCAGTCCCGCCGCCGCCCAGCGGACCGCCGGGCGCGCCCGGGCCCACCGGGTCAGGGGGAGCTTGGTCAGGGCGGCCAGCAGCGCCCCGCCCGTCCCCAGGGGGAGCAGGAGCCCCTCCAGAGGCAGGTAGCCGGCGCACAGGGCGGCCAGGGCAAAGGCAAAGGAGAAAATCGCCAGCCTGCGCATGGAAATCTCCTCCTCTCCTGTTATCAGATGGTGCTGCTGTCATTATAGCGGATCTTTCGGGGAAGCACAAGGGGAGCGGTCCGTCAGAACGGCGCGCAGCTCCCCGGGGGTCAGGGGGCGCCCCGCCTCCAGCGCGGCGGAGAGCAGGCGGGCAAAGGCCGCCCGGTGCTCCGGCTGGGGGAGAGCTCCCTTGACCGTCTCCCGCACCTCCGCCAGCCAGTCCAGGATGGGCTCCAGGTCAGGGGGCAGGGCCTCCTCCACCGCTTTCCGCGCCCAGGCGCTGGCGGTGGGGCTGGCCCCGCCGGTGGAGATCCCCACGGTGAGCCGCCCCCGGCGCACCAGGGCGGGGAAGAGAAAGGTGCTCTCCTGGGCGCTGTCCGCCACGTCCACAGGGATGGCGCGGGCGCGGCACAGGACCGCGATCTGATGGTTGACCGCCCGGTCGCCGGTGGCGGCCACGGCCAGGGAGACCCCCTCCAGCAGCTCCGGAGAGAAGGGGCGGCGCAGCAGCTCCACCTGCTCCAGGGCTTCCAGCTCCCCAGTGGGCTGGGGGGCGCACACCACCACTCGGGGGCCGCAGTCCAGCAGCACCCGGGCCTTGCGGGCGGCCACCGGCCCGCCCCCGGCGATGAGGACGGTTTTGCCGGTCAGGTCTATGAACAGGGGGAAATAGGCCACATGACCGCCTCCTTAGTGGTAGTAGTACCGCCATCCGCGCTCCGTCTGGACGCGGCGGATGGGGATGCGGAAGGTCTTCTCCAGAATGCCGGAGGTAAACAGCTCCTCCGGCGTGCCGGTCTGGAGCAGGGCGCCGCCGTCCATCACTGCCCCCCGGTGGGCGGAACACAGGGCCAGGCACAGGTCGTGGAGGACCAGCACCACGGCGCGGCCCTGTTCCGCCAGCGTTCGGGAGAAGGCCATCAGGTCCAGCTGGTGGGAGATGTCCAGATAGGTGGTGGGCTCGTCCATCAAAATGGTCTGGGTGTCCTGGGCCAGGGCCATGGCCAGGTACACCTTCTGCCGCTGGCCCCCGCTGAGGGTCTGGACGGGCAGGGGGGCCAGGTCCCAGGCGTCCGCCTGCTCCAGGGCCCTCCTTGCGGCGGCGTGGTCCTCCGGCCGGTAGCGCCGGGGGTAGGACAGATAGGGGAACCGCCCGTGGAGCACCATGCGGTAGGCGGTGATGTTGGGGACGCTGCGGGACTGGGGCAGGTAGGTGACGGCCTGGGCCAGCTGCCGCCGGGTGAGCTGGCGGATGGGAACGCCGTCCAGCAGGATCTCCCCCCCTGAGAGGGGGTGCAGGCCAGCGATGGCCCGCAGCAGAGTGCTCTTGCCGCAGCCGTTGGGGCCCAGCAGGGCCAGGACCTCCCCCGGACGCAGGTCCAGGCTCACGTCCCGGAGCACCGGGGGTCCGCCATAGCCGGCGGTGATGTGCTGAAGCTGGATCACAGAATGCGCCCCCCTCTCTGCCGCAGGAGCAGCCAGATGAAGAAGGGCCCGCCCGCCAGGGCGAGGACGATGCCCACGGGGATCACATAGGGGGCAAACAGAAGGCGGGAGAGCAGATCGCACAGGGTGAGCAGGGACGCGCCCCCCAGGGCACAGGCCAGCAGCAGGGGGCGGCTGTCCTCCCCCACCGCCCGGCGCATGATGTGGGGGACGATGAGCCCCAGAAAGCCCAGCAGGCCGGCAAAGCTGACGGCGGCCCCCGCCAGAGCGGCGGCCAGGGCCAGCAGCGCCAGCCGCAGGGGCTTGACCGGCAGGCCCAGGCTCTGGGCGGTCTCCCGGCCCAGGGAGAGGATATCCATCTCGCTGGACAGGGAGAACAGCAGCGCCAGGGCGGCGGCGATCACCCAGAAGGCGGGGACGATCCGGTCCATATACAGGTTGTCCAGTCCGCCGATGCGGAAGTCGGTGTAGCTGAGCACCGCGTCGGGGAAGAAGGTGACCAGGGCGTCGATGCCCGCGCTGAAGATGTTGGACACCGCCACACCAGCCAGCACCAGGGTGATGCGGCTGGCTCCGGTGCGCTCCGCGATCACCAGCACCAGCGCCACCCCCAGAAAGGCCCCCAGAAAGGCGGCCAGGGGGGTGAGGGCCGCGGATTGGGGAAACAGGGCGGAGCACAGCACCACCATCAGCCCCGCCCCGGAGTTCACCCCGATGATGTTGGGGGCGGCCAGGGGGTTGTTCAGCACGCTCTGGATCACCGCACCGGACACCGCCAGGGCCAGCCCCGCCAGCAGGCACCCGCAGGTGCGGGGCAGGCGGGCGAGAAGGACGATGTCTCCCTCCAGGGTGCCCTCCAGCTGTCCCAGAAGGGCCCGGGGCACCAGGGCGGGGGAGATGAAGGTGGACCCCAGACAGATGCTCAGCAGTGCGGCCAGCAGGGTCAGACAGGCCAGCCCCGCCAGCACCCGCCGGGTGCGGCGCGGCTCAGGGATAGAGGATGTCCGCAAGTTTTTCATAGGCCTCCCCCCAGCGCGCGTTGGGCTTCAGATTGTAGAGCGAATGCTCCAGAGTGTGGAAATTGCCCTCCTGAACGGCCCGCAGCGACTGCCAGGCGGGGTTGGTCAGCAGGGTCTTCTCCAACGTCTCCTGGGCGTCGGAGGCGTCCGAGCCCTGGAGGACGGCGAAGATGTAGTCCGGGTCGGCG
>CASEKM010000106.1 GCA_949288405.1 uncultured bacterium
AGGCACCTGATTGACTTAAGATATGACGGCATCAGGAAATGTATGTTATAGTCGTAACGCAGTCCGCTGCTGAGAAAATCGGCATATGTATCGTCGGTTTCATAAGGCGTACCTTCGGAGGCTACCACGGAAAATCCACCCTCTCCGACCGCCTCATTGAGCTGTGCAACGCCGTCCCCCAGCGGGAGATGGAGTCCCAGCTGCTGGACAACATGGACCTGGAGCGGGAGCGGGGCATCACCATCAAGGCCCGGGCGGTGCGCCTGGACTACAAGGCCGCCGACGGTGAGACCTACGCCCTGAACCTGATCGACACCCCGGGCCACGTGGACTTCAACTACGAGGTGTCCCGCTCCCTGGCCGCCTGCGAGGGGGCGGTGCTGGTGGTGGACGCCACCCAGGGGGTGGAGGCCCAGACCCTGGCCAACACCTATCTGGCCCTGGAGCACGACCTGGAGATCCTGCCCGTGTTCAACAAGATCGACCTGCCCGCCGCCGACCCCCAGAAGGCCAAGCACGAGGTGGAGGACATCATCGGCCTGCCCGCCCTGGACGCCCCGGAGATCTCCGCCAAGATGGGGGTGAACATCCCCGCCGTGCTGGAGGACATCGTGCAGAACGTGCCCGCCCCCACCGGCGACCGGGAGGCCCCCCTGAAGGCCCTGATCTTTGACAGCCAGTACGACCCCTATGTGGGGGTCATCGTCTACTTCCGGGTGATGGAGGGCACCCTGAAGAAGGGAATGAGCGTGAAGATGATGGCCTCCGGGGCCTCCTATCAGGTGCTGGACTGCGGCTATCTCCGGCCCCTGGGCATGGACTCCTGTCAGGAGCTCACCGCCGGCGAGGTGGGCTGGTTCACCGCCTCCATCAAGACGGTGAGCGACACCCGGGTGGGCGACACCATCACGGAGACGGAGCGCCCGGCGGCGGAGCCCCTGCCCGGCTACCGCCCCGCCCAGCCCATGGTGTACTGCGGCATCTACACCCAGGACGGGAGCAAATACCCCGACCTGCGGGACGCCCTGGAGAAGCTGCAGCTGAACGACGCCTCCCTGTCCTTCGAGCCCGAGTCCTCCATCGCCCTGGGCTTTGGCTTCCGGTGCGGCTTCCTGGGCATGCTTCACATGGAGATCATCCAGGAGCGGCTGGAGCGGGAGTTCGACCTGGATCTGGTGACCACCCTGCCCTCGGTCATCTACGAGGTGACCAAGACCGACGGGACGGTGGTGCGGGTGGACAACCCCCACAACTACCCCGACCCCGGCCAGATCACCGAGGCCAAGGAGCCCTACGCCAAGGTGTCCATCATCTCGCCCCCGGACTATGTGGGCAACATCATGCCCATGTGTCAGGAGCGCCGGGGCATTTTCAAGGACATGCAGTACCTGGACACCAACCTGGTGGAGCTGCACTACTCCATGCCCCTGGGAGAGATCATCTACGACTTCTTCGACGCCCTGAAAGCCAAGACCCGAGGCTACGCCTCTCTGGACTACGAGCTGGAGGGCTATCAGCCCAGCGAGCTGGTGAAGGTGGATCTGCTCCTCAACGGGGACCAGGTGGACGCCCTCTCCTTCATCGCCCACAAGGACAAGGCCTATCCCCGGGCCCGGCGGATCTGTGAGAAGCTGAAGGAGAACATCCCCCGCCAGCTCTTCGAGGTGCCCATCCAGGCGGCCATCGGCGGCAAGATCATCGCCCGGGAGACCGTCAAGGCCATGCGCAAGGACGTGCTGGCCAAGTGCTACGGCGGCGACATCACCCGGAAGAACGCTGGGTACGGTGCAGCTGCCCACCGAGGCGTTTATGGCCGTCCTCAAGTTGGACGAGGAATAAGCCGCACAAAAACCGCCTGGCGGAGGGTGCTCCGTCAGGCGGTTTCCATTTGCATCGCTTATACCGGCAGGGCGTCCGCCTCCTCCTGGGAGGCCGCGCCGGCCAGCTGCTCCTTCCGGCCTCCCCGGCGGTACTGGGACGGGGTGACCCCCATGGTGCGCTTGAAGGCCTTGGAGAAGGTGAGGGGGTCCGGGTAGCCGCAGGAGCGGGCCACCTCCCCCACGGACAGGGTCCTCTCCCGCAGCAGCTGGGAGGCCCTGGTCATACGAAAGCGCATCAGGAACTGCTGGGGGGACATCTGGAGGACGCTCTGGAACACGGTGGTCAGATAGCTCCGGTTCAGTCCCACATACCGGGCCAGCTTGGCCACCGACAGGTCCTCCTGGAAGTGGTTGCGTATGTACTCCATGGCCAGCTCCACGTACTCCCGGCCGGTCTCCCGGCTCCGGGGGGCGCTCTCCTGGGAGGAGCGGGCGATCCAGCCCAGGAAGTGGTACAGCTCTCCCTGGAGCATCAGCTCGTGGCCCCGCCCGGCGGTCTCATACCGCATCATCTCCCGGACGCAGTGGTCCAGCCGCTCCGGCGCGGCGCAGCGGTAGACCCGGTGGTCCCGCCCCAGGCCGCAGTCGTGGAGGTACTCCCCCGCCCGGCTCCCGTCAAAGCCCACCCAGATATGGCTCCAGGGCTCTGACTGGTCCGCCTGGTAGGAGGTCACTTCTCCAGGTAAGATGAGAAACCCCTCGCCGGGACCGATGGCATAGCTGCGCCCCTGGGCCTGATACACGCCCCGGCCCGACAGGCAGAAATGCAGAAGGTGGTGCTCCCGCACAGACGGCCCCACCGAGTCGCCCGGGGAACAGCTCTGCCTTCCGCAGAACAGGAACGACAGCTCTCCTACCCCACTGGGGTTCTGCGCCAACCAGGATCCATTCATCCTGTGCCTCCTATACCGGCCGGCGCTTTCCGCCGGCCTATGCCGCTGCCTCTATTCTCTTGGTCTCGACATTATATCATGTTTACACCGAAAATGCCAGGCGGAGCCGCAACTTTTTATGCGCCCTGAACAAATTTTGTGGAAATTACCTATTTAGCACCCGGAATATCGTCTTTTATTCCTGATATTTCCATTTCTCTGGAGCGTCCACGCCTCCGGCGTGTCCCCGGGTGGCCAGCCAGTAGTCGGCCATGCTCTGCCCCGGCTGTCCGGTGACCTCCCGGGACAGGTAGTCCGCCCAGGGGCCCTGGGGCGTCCAGGCCAGCGCCGCCTCCCGGGTGGGGAACTCCACCTCGGCGTAGAAGAACTCCCCCGGCTGTCCCCCGTCCACCCGGTTCACCTCCAGGGTCAGTCCCCCCGCCAGAGGGTAGCGCCGCTGCTCCTTTTGGATCAGCGGCAGGCCGATCAGCCCCTCCAGGCGGGCGAACAGCTCCGGGGAGAGGTCCGTCTCGATCTCCTCCCGGGCCAGACCGGCGGCGTCCGCCCGCCCCTTGAAGCACAGCACATGGCGCACCGCGGCCCCCTCCGCCTCCCGGCGGATGCGCACCGTGGGGCGCAGGGCGATGTACCCCTGATCCATCTGAAACACCCGGGTGGGGACGGCCCCCTCCGGCCACCCCGGGACCATCCATTTGCGCTCAATTTCCATCTGTATCGCCTCCTGGTGAAAATGACGAATTTTGGGAGGGCGCGTCCGCTCCCTCCGGAGCCCGGACCGCCCCTCTGTGAGAATGATAGCATGTTTCCCCCATCCGTGCTATAATGGGAAGCACAAAACTGGAAAAGCGAGGAGTTTTACCATGAAACAGCAGCGCCCCTACCCCGTCTACGCCGTCACCCCCAAGGCGGAACGCAGCCTGAACGCTGGACACCCCTGGGTCTATGGGGAGGAGATCACCGCCGCCCCGGAGACCGAGCCGGAAAACGGCGCCCTGGTGGACGTGGTCAGCCGCCGGGGGAGCTGGCTGGGCACCGGCCTATTGAGCCTGCACAGCAAGATCCGGGTGCGCATCCTCAGCCGCAACGCCAACGACCGCTTTGACCAGGACTTCTGGCGGCGGCGCATCCAGTACGCCTGGGCCTACCGGAAGACGGTGATGGGCCCGGAGGACCTGGACTGCTGCCGGGTGGTGTTCGGGGAGGCGGACCAGCTCCCCGGTCTGACGGTAGACCGGTTCCACGACATCCTGGTGACCCAGACCATGTCCTATGGGATGGAGCTGCGCAAAGACGTGATCTTCCCCCTGCTGGCCCAGGTGCTGCGGGAAGACGGCCAGGACATCCGGGGCATCTATGAGCGCAACGACGCCCCCCTGCGGGAGCGGGAGGGGCTGGAGCAGGGCAAGGGCTGGTACCTCCTCCCCGGGGAGGAGCCCCCGGCCCAGACCCGCACCCTGATCCGGGAGAACGGGGTGCAATATGAGGTGGACTTTGAGAACGGCCAGAAGACCGGCTTCTTCCTGGACCAGAAGTACAACCGCCGGGCGGCGGCCCAAATCGCCCGGGGCAAGCGGGTGCTGGACTGCTTCACCCACACGGGGAGCTTCGCCCTCAACGCCGCCCTGGGGGGCGCAGCCCACGTCACCGCCGTGGATGTGAGCCAGGCGGCGGTGGACCTGGCCCGGGCCAACGCGGTCCGCAACGGCCTGGAGGATCGGATGGATTTCCTGTGCGCCGACGTGTTCGACCTGCTGCCCACCCTGGAGGGGAAGGGCGGCTATGACTTCATCATCTTGGACCCGCCCGCCTTCACCAAGTCCCGCAGGACCACCGACAACGCCATGCGGGGGTACAAGGAGATCAACTACCGGGCCATGAAGCTCCTCCCCCGGGGCGGCTATCTGGCCACCGCCAGCTGCAGCCACTTCGCCACCGAGGAGAAGTTCGTCCACATGCTCCGCCAGGCCGCCGCCGACGCGGGCCGCCAACTGCGGCAGATCGAGGCCAGGCAGCAGGCCCCCGACCACCCCATTTTGTGGAACGTGGAGGAGACCAATTACCTGAAATTTTTCCTGTTCCAGGTGATCTGAGCGCTCCCGCTCCTGTACAAAAAGATCCGGGCGTCCCAAGGACGCCCGGATCTTTTTACGGGGCTGGCTTACAGGTCGATCTTGCCGCTGCCCTCGCCGTTGACCACATAGTACACGGCCTGATCCTCAGGCTTTACGTACAGGGCCAGGGTCTTGATCTCCTCGCCGGTCCACTGGGCCTTCACAGCGGCCACCATGTCCTCCTGGGAGAGCTCCTTACCCATGTACTGCAGGGTCAGGGAGACCTGGGCCTCAGCGGCCTTCTTGGCCGCGGGGGCCTTTCTCACCGGAGCCTTGCGGGTCTTGGCGGCGGGCTTCTCCGCCTCCTTGGCAGCAGGGACAGCCGTCTTCTCCGCAGCCGGGGCCGCGGCAGCCGCAGCCTTCTTGCGTAACGCCATAACACACACGTTCCTTTCCTTGACAGCCGGGGCCGTCGAAATGTTCATTGGTACTCTTATATTGTATCAGGAATTGGCGGGAGGGAAAGGGTCAAAACGACGATTCTTCTTTTTATTCCGGGGCCTCTCCCTGCCAATTTGTACATGATTTTGGAGGTTCTTTCCACAAATCCGCCAATTTCCCGCTGAATCGCCGGAGAGGCCTCCCCTCTCCCGGAGAAAAATCCCCCTGCTGAAAAAGTTTTTCTTGACTGTACACCTGGTCCATAGCTTACACTGGGGGCAAAGGAGGGGTGGATATGACCATCAAGGAGCTGGAACAGCGCACCGGCCTGCCCCGGACCAGCGTCCGCTTCTATGAGCAGGAGGGCTTTCTCCACCCGGAGCGGCGAGAGAACAATTACCGGGACTACTCGGAGGAGGACGTGCGCACCCTGAAAAAGATCAAGCTGCTGCGGCAGCTGAGCCTGGACTTGGAGGACATCCGCCGCCTTCAGGCGGGGGAACTCCCCCTGGGCCAGGCCCTCTCGGAGCAGGCCCTGGTCCTGGAGGGGGACCGGGCCGACCTGGAGCGGTACGCCCAGGTGTGTGAGGAGCTGAGCCGGGCGGGGACCACCTATGAGTCTCTGGAGCCGGAGCCCTGGCTCACCGCTCTGGAGGAGGAGTCCCTCCCCCTGTCCCGGCGGGTGGACCCGGCAAAGCAGGACACCATCGCCGCCGCCCCCTACCCCTGGCGGCGGTTCTTCGCCCGAGCCCTGGACTGGGCGCTGGCGGCCATCCTCTGGACCGCCTTCCGGCTTCTGGTGCTCCGCTGGGACTGGGCGGGCTGGGATGCTGACGCCCTCTATGGATATGCGGACGCCGCCTCTCTCTGGTTGGGCGGCTGGCTGGTCCTGCTGATCCTGGAGCCCATCCTGCTGTGCACCTGGGGCTATACCCCCGGCAAGTGGCTGCTGCGGCTGAGGGTGCGCCGGGGAGACGGGGACAAGCTGACCTGGCGGCGGGCACAGCTGCGCACCCTCCTCGTATGGCTGCGGGGGACCGGGCTGGGCATTCCCCTGCTGAATCTGCTGTGTCTGGCCGCCGGGTTTGCCGCCTGCCGGCGGGATAAGGTACTGCCCTGGGACCGGGGGCTGGAGTACACCGCCCGCCCGGCGGGGGCGGCGCGCACCGGGGCCTTTGTGCTGGCGGTGCTCCTGCTGTGGGCTGTCCGACCGCTGGACCGGATCGACGATTGGAGCTACCGCATCCCCCACCCCAGCGGCCCCCTCACCCCGGCGCAGGTGGCGGAGAATTACAACTTCCTGGAACAGCGGATGCCGCAGCCCTGGAGCGGCGTCTTTGGGGAGCGCCCCATCCCCGTCCTGAATGAGGACGGCAGCTGGGCGGTCCCGCCGCCGGTGTATCTGGAGCAGTGGCACTGGGTGGACCTGGAGGACAGCGAGTGGGGCCCGGTGGAGTTTACCACCGATGAGGCGGGGTATGTCACCGGCTTTTCCGTCACCTGGTCTCCCAAGGGGAACCCCCACCAGGAGACCCTGGACCTGTGGTTCTCCATGACGGAGTTCCTGCCCCACCTGTTTTCGGCCATCTCCCCCGGCGGCGCGGACTGGTCCGCCCCGTGGCGGGACTGCGCCAACCACCGGGACGGATTTGACCTGGTGCGGGCCCTGGACCAGGTGAACTTTACCCAGGCGGGCAGCAGCCTCTCCGTCTCGGGCCGCCAGACAGAGGGCGTCACCGCCCAGGTGGAGGTCCTGTCCAGCGCGGGCTATCAGCTCACCGGAGAGAACGGGCGGCTCCTCCAGGAGACCCCCGGAGCCGGGGAACTGACCCTGCGGTTCACCGCTTTTTTGGACCATTGAGAGGAGGAAGGAACATGACCATCAAGGAGCTGGAACAGCGCACCGGCCTGCCCCGGACCAGCATTCGCTTTTACGAGCAGGAGGAGCTCCTCCACCCGGAGCGGAAGGAGAACAACTACCGGGACTACTCGGAGGAGGACGTGCGCACCCTGAAGAAGATCAAGCTGCTGCGGCAGCTGAGCCTGGACCTGGAGGACATCCGCCGCCTTCAGGCGGGGGAGCTCCCCCTGGGCCAGGCCCTCTCGGAGCAGGCCCTGGTCCTGGAGGGGGACCGGGCCGACCTGGAGCGGTACGCCCAGGTGTGCGAGG
>CASEKM010000107.1 GCA_949288405.1 uncultured bacterium
GTCCCTGGATCCCCTGGGGGCCGGCAGGTCCCATCGGCCCTTGGGGGCCCTGGGGGCCGGTGGGTCCCGTGGGGCCGCCCAGGGGCGGGCAGGGGGGCGGACAAGGAGGCGGACAGGGGGCGGGGCAGCAGCAGTCCGAGGGCCGGCAGGTGGTCAGATAGGCCACCACCTCGCCTCCAGGCCGGCGGCCCCGGTCGGATGGAAGGTAATGATTCATAGCAGCATACGCTCCTTCTCCTTGGATCGTTTGGAATCACTTCCGTGTGGCACTGCCACGTTCCAGCCTATGCGTGAGACAGGAAAATGGTCCCCATCCCCTTGTCTCCCGGCCCCGGTTGTGGTAGAGTTTTCTTATCCACTCTATCTATGAAACGGAGGTCCTTTGTATGCATGCCTTTGAATTCTATCAGCCCACCGCCATCACCTTCGGCCCGGGCACCGAGGAGCAGGCCGGGGCTAAGGCCGCCCAGCTGGGGGCCAAGCGGGTCCTGGTGGTCTACGGCGGGGAGAGTGCCAAGCGCAGCGGCCTGCTGGACCGGGTGCTCGCCTCCCTGGAGGAGGCGGGGCTGGCCCACGAGACCTTCGGGGGCATCCACCCCAATCCCCGCCTGTTCCAGGTGCGGGAGGGGGTCCAGAAGGCGCTGGACTTCGGGGCCGACCTGGTCCTGGCGGTGGGGGGCGGCAGCGTCATCGACGCCGCCAAGGCCATCGCCCTGGGGGCGGCCAACCCGGAGGGGGATCTGTGGGACTTCTGGCTGCGGAAGCGGCCGGTGGAGCGCACGCTGCCCGTGGGCGCCATTCTCACCATCTCCGCCGCTGGCAGCGAGACCAGCGACACCGCCGTCCTCACCCGGGACGACACCCTGGTGAAGCGGGGGCTGGGCTCCAGCCTGCTGCGGCCCAAATTTGCCATCATGGACCCGGAGCTCACCTACACGCTGCCCCCCTTCCAGGTCACCTGCGGGGTGGTGGACATTATGATGCACACCCTGGACCGGTACTTCACCTCGGTCACCGGCAACCTGCTCACCGACGAGATCGCCGAGGGGCTGCTGCGCACGGTGATCGCCTGCGGCCGGCGGGCCCATCAGAACTCCCGGGATGAACAGGCCATGAGCGAGCTCATGTGGGCGGGCAGCCTGTCCCACAACGACCTCACCGGCCTGGGGGCCCCCAAGGACTTCGCCCCCCACCAGCTGGGCCACGAGCTCAGCGCCCGGTTCGACTTCGCCCACGGGGCCACCCTGTCCGCCGTGTGGGGCAGCTGGGCCCGGTACTGCTGGGAGACCAACCCCGCCCGCTTTGCCCAGTACGGCGTCCGGGTGTGGAAGCTGGACCCCGCCGGGAAGGGCGAGGATCAGCTGGCCCAGGAGGCCATTGCCGCCACCGTGGACTATTTCCGCTCCCTGGGCATGCCCACCTGCTTCACCGAGCTGGGCTGCGGGGTCCAGTCGGAGGCGGAGCTGGAGGAGCTGGCCCGCCGGTGCACCTTCTACGGCCAGCGGACCATCGGCACCTTCCGGGTGCTGGGATATGAGGACATCCTGGAGATCTACCGGCTGGCCAATCACTGATTTTGATATCCCCCACGTTTTCCGCCGTCATCCAAATCAAACAGAAGGCAGGTGCCGCCTATGAAACGATACATCGCCGCCCTGGACCAGGGCACCACCAGCAGCCGGTGCATCCTCTTTGACCGGGAACAGAATATCATCGGCTCCGCCCAGCGGGAGCTGACCCAGATCTATCCCCAGCCCGGCTGGGTGGAGCAGGACCCCATGGAGATTTGGTCCACCCAGTACGCCGTCCTCACCGAGGTGCTGGCCAAGACCGGGGTGTCCCCCGACGAGCTGGCCGCCATCGGCATCACCAACCAGCGGGAGACCACCGTGGTCTGGGACAGGGCCACCGGCCGCCCCATCTGCAACGCCGTCGTGTGGCAGTGCCGCCGCACCGCCGCCCTGTGTGAGACGCTGAAGGCCGACCGGGCCTTCTCCGACTACGTCCGGGACCGCACCGGCCTGCTCATCGACGCCTACTTCTCCGCCACCAAGCTCCAGTGGATCTTAGACCACGTGGAGGGGGCCCGGGAGCGGGCCGAGGCGGGGGAGCTGCTCTTCGGCACGGTGGACTCCTGGCTGGTGTGGAAGCTCACCGGCGGGGCGGTCCACATCACCGACTGCACCAACGCCAGCCGCACCATGCTCTTTGACATCCAGCGCCTGTGCTGGGATGAGGGCATCTGCCGGCGGCTGGGCATCCCCATGGCAATGCTCCCCCAGGTGCGGGACTCCAGCGAGATCTACGGGACCGCCCAGCTGCTGGGTGCGGAGGTCCCCATCGCCGGGGTGGCGGGGGATCAGCAGGCGGCCCTCTTCGGCCAGGCCTGCTTCGCCCCCGGCGAGGCCAAGAACACCTACGGCACCGGCTGTTTCCTGCTGATGAACACCGGCGACCAGCTGTGCCGCAGCGGGAACGGGCTGCTCACCACCATTGCCGTGGGACTCAACGGAAAGGTCCAGTACGCCCTGGAGGGCTCCGTCTTTGTGGGCGGGGCGGTGATCCAGTGGATCCGGGACGAGCTGCGCTTCATCAGCGAGGCCCGGGACGCGGAGTACTACGCCTCCAAGGTGCCGGACACCGGGGGCGTGTACCTGGTCCCCGCCTTTACCGGCCTGGGGGCCCCCTACTGGGACATGTACGCCCGGGGGGCTCTGGTGGGCATCACCCGGGGCACCGGCCGGGACCACATCATCCGGGCGGCCCAGGAGTCCATTGCCTATCAGGTGTGGGACCTGGCGGAGGCCATGGAGAAGGACACCGGCATCCCGCTGGCCGCCCTCAACGCCGACGGCGGGGCCAGCCGGGACAGCTTTCTGATGCAGTTCCAGGCGGATATTTTGAATAAGCCCGTGTGCCGCCCCAGGATCCGGGAGACCACCGCTCTGGGCGCGGCCTATCTGGCCGGCCTGGCCGTGGGCTTCTGGGGCGGCCGGGAGGAGATCCGCGCCCTGCGTCAGACTGACCGGCTCTACCGGCCGGACATGGACGGCGAGACCCGGGAGCGGCTGCTGCGGGGCTGGCACAAGGCGGTGGGCCGGGCCCAGAGCTGGGCGGAGCCGGACATTTGAATCCCCAACCATCAAAGGAGCGCGCACTGGACTATGGAGTATTTTAACGTATGCAAGGAGATCTGGACCCGCTGGGTCCCTCAGCGGGGGCACGCCCAGGTGCTCCAGGGGGAGCTGCTGCGGCAGATCGAGCGCCTGCGCCACGAGGCCCAGGTCAACGAGAACCGAAACTGGAACGGCGACCTGCTCTACTACTGCGACTTTCTCCGCGCCACCCTGCGCCAGGCCCAGTGCCTCACCCCCGAGGAGCGGGAGGACGTCAACTCCGCCCTGGTGCGGCTGCGCTCCTGCGGGGAGGTGGCCTGCCGCTACTACCGGGGGGAGATCTCCCGGGAGGAGCTGGAGGAGGACTACAACGGGGAGCTGGCCTATCTGGACGACGACCTCTACGACCAGGTGTGCGACGCCGTTGCCCTCTTCTACCAGGCCAACCCCGATCCCATCCCCTACGAGCACCGGCGGTCCGCCCGCCGGGGAACAAAGGAGCCTTGACTGTGAACGAATTGTTTATTCCCACTCTGTCCTTCTGGGAGAACGGCAACAGCTGGTACGGAAGTCTGGGCCTGGCCCGCTTCTTCATCCAGCCCCAGGAGGGACAGCTCTCCGTCCAGCTGTGGCGGGGTCCCCTCACCAGAGAGCTCAGCGAGCTTCTGGCGGAGGCCGCCTTCCCCATCAGCCAGGAGGGGCTGGACCAGCTCGCCGCCTGGCTGGACCAGCAGGCGCAGGCGCTGAACGCGCCGTAAAGGATAAAAGCTCCCACCGGCCGCTGTGTGCCGGTGGGAGCTTTTTCGTTCCGTTATTTGGATCTGGTTAATCCTGCACTTCTCTCAGGCGCTTGACCGCGGCGGAGTCCTGCACGGACTTCACCTTGGCCTCGTTCACATAGCGGCTGACGGCGGCGGTGCTCTTCTTCACCGGGGTGATGGTGCCCGCGCCGGCCACGCAGCCGCCGGGGCAGCCCATGCCCTCCAGCAGGTAGCCGTTGTACTTGCCCGCCTTAGCCATCATCAGCATCTTGCGGCACTCCCGCAGGCCGTCGGCGTGCTCCACCAGGACCTCCCGGTCCGGGTCGATCTCGGCGATGGCCTTCTTCACCGCCTCGGCCACGCCGCCGGTGACGGCAAAGCCGCGGCCCAGGGAGGTGCCGGTGGAGAACTCATCGTCGGGGTCGTAGGGCATCTCAGAGGGGACGATGCCCTTGGCGTCGAAGATGCCCTGCATCTCCTCGAAGGTGAGGACAAAGTCCACGTCGCTGCGGATGGTGCGGCGGGAGGCCTCCAGCTTCTTGGCGGTGCATGGACCGATGAACACGATGCGCACGTCCGGGTGGTCCTTCTTGTACAGCCGGGCGGTGAGCACCATGGGGGTCATGGCCATGGAGATATAGTCCTTGAACTGGGGGAAGAGCTTCTTGGCCATCACGCTCCAGGAGGGGCAGCAGGAGGTGGCCATGAAGGGCTGCTGCTCCGGGACCTTCTTCAGGAAGTCCTCCGCCTCCTCGGCGGTGCACATGTCGGCGCCCACGGCCACCTCGATGACCTTGTGGAAGCCCACCTGGCGCATGGCCTCCCGGATCTGGGAGGAGGTGACGTTCTCGCCGAACTGGCTGACGAAGGCGGGGGCCACGGCGGCCACCACCTTGTCGCCCCGCTTGATGGCCTGGATCAGCTGGAAGATCTGGCTCTTGTCGGAGATGGCGCCGAAGGGGCAGTTCACCAGGCACATGCCGCAGGAGACGCACTTGTCATAGTCGATCTTGGCCCGGCCCATCTCGTCGGAGCCGATGGCGTCCATGCCGCAGGCCTCGGCGCAGGGGCGCTCGAACTTCAGGATGGCGCCGTAGGGGCACTCGTCGGCGCACTTGCCGCACTTGATGCACTTCTCCTGGTCGATGAGGCTCTTGCCCTGGACGATGGAGATGGCGTCCTTGGGGCACACCTCCTTACAGGGGTGGGCCAGACAGCCCTGGCACATGTTGGTCACCTGCACCCGCTTGGGGGGGCAGGCGTTGCAGGCGAAGGAAATGATGTTGATCAGCGGGGGATCGTAGTACTTCTCCGCCACCACGCTCTCCTCCAGGTAGGCGTCGGTGGGCTCGTACTCACTCACGTTCCGCAGGGGCAGGCCGATGGCCAGGCGGATGCGTTCGCTGACCACGGCGCGCTCCACCAGGATGTTTTGGCGGTACTTGGCTACCTCGCCGGGGATGATCTTGTAGGGCAGCTCCCGAATGGTTTTGGCGTAGTTGCCCCCCTCGAAGGCCATCCGGGCCACCTCGGTGAACACCTGGCGCCGGATATCGTTGATAAAGGTGTGGACTCCGCGCATTGCTTCTCCTCCTCTGTTTTTGCAGGAAAACTTTCATCTTGAATCAGCTTTATCTTACCATAGCCGCCCCGCTTTTGACAACTGTTCTCCCTGTTAAGAAAACGGAGATTTCTGCACAAATTTCTGGATTCTCATACAGCATTTTCCCCAAACCCTCCCGGGGCGGGTCAACGGACCCGCCGGGACAATAGGAACCCCCCGGCAAAGCCGGGGGTTCTTCCTATGCGGGCAAAGCCCTATGTTACTAGCGGCGCCTGCTGGCGCTTTTTGCGGTCTGTCAGCT
>CASEKM010000108.1 GCA_949288405.1 uncultured bacterium
TTGCCCGGGAAGAGCTGGCGGTGGCCAACGCCGTACCCACCGCCGAGGGGGCCATCCAGATCGCTCTGGAGGAGCTGCCCATCACCCTCCACGGGGCCCGGGTGCTGGTGGTGGGCTTTGGCCGGGTGGGCCGGGTGACGGCCCACCGGATGGCCGCCCTGGGGGCGAAGGTCACCGTGGCCGCCCGGCGGTATGAGTCCCTGGCCTGGGCCCAGGCCATGGGCTACGGGGCGGAGAAGACGGGCCAGCTGGCGGGGTGGCTGTGCGGCTATGACCTGGTGGTGAACACCGTCCCCGCCCTGGTGCTGGGGGAGGCGGAGCTGGCCGACCTGAAGCCCGACTGTCTGGTGCTGGACCTGGCCAGCAAGCCGGGCGGGGTGGACCTGGAGGCCGCCGGGCGGCTGGGGCGGACGGTGATCTGGGCCCTGTCCCTGCCGGGAAAGGTGGCGCCGGTCACCGCCGGAGCGGCCATCAAAAACACGATCTATAACATGCTCCACGAGCTTGGCGCATAAGCATAGGAAAGGAAGCGGTTGATATGTTGGAAGACAAGACCATCGGGTTTGCCGTGTGCGGCTCCTTCTGCACCCACAGCCGGGCCATGGAGGCCCTGGAGCAGGTGCGCGCCCGGTTTGCCCGGGTGATCCCCATTGTGTCCGAGTTCACGGCGGAGGAGGACACCCGGTTCGGGAATGCCCACGACCTGATGCGGGAGATGATGCGCATTTGCGACCACCGGGTGATCTCCACCATCAAGGAGGCGGAGCCCATCGGGCCCCAGAAGCTGCTGGATCTGCTGATCATCGCCCCATGTACGGGAAACACCCTGGGCAAGCTGGCGGGCGGAATCACCGACACCAGCGTCACCATGGCGGCCAAGGCCCATCTGCGCAACGGGCGGCCGGTGCTCATCGCCCCCTCCACCAACGACGGGCTGTCCGCCTCCGCCGCCAACCTGGGGAGCCTGCTGAACCGGAAGTACATCTACTTTGTCCCCTTCGGCCAGGACGACCCGGAGAAGAAGCCCGCCTCCCTGGTGGCCGACTTCTCCCTGGTGGCCGACGCGGCCCAGGCCGCCCTGGAGGGGCGGCAGCTCCAGCCTCTGCTGGTCACGCCGGTTTGAGTTCTTCTCTGTTCCGCCGATTTCCTCCCGGCGGGACGAAAGCGGCCCGGAGACGGCTGAGATGCCGCCTCCGGGCCGCTTTTCTCTATCACACGTATCCGTACATGCCCCGCACGGACACCTCGCCGGAGCTGAGGGCCGCCCGGCGGCCGTCGGGGTACTCCACCACCAGGCGGAACTGGTCGTCAATGCCCACGGCGAAGGCCTCCTGGCGGGAGGAGGGGGTGATGAGCTGCACCTGGTTGCCGGGGGTGAGGCAGTCGGCCCGGTACTGCTCCAGATAGGCCTGCTTGTCCTGGGGGAAGCGGGCGTACATCCGGTCCAGGGCCCGGATGATCTCCGCCGCCAGCTGGGAGCGGCGGACGGGGCGGCCCAGGATCTGGGCCAGGGAGGAGGCGATGGGCCGCACCTCCTCCTCAAAGTCCTCGGGCCCCTGGTTCACATTGACCCCGATGCCGCAGATCAGGTAGTCCAGGGCGTTGCTCTCACTCTCCAAACCCAGCTCGGTGAGGATGCCGCACAGCTTCCTGCCCTCCAGCACCAGGTCGTTGGTCCACTTGATCCGGGGGCGGACGCCGCAGGCGGCCTCCACGCCGTCGCACACCGCCACCGCCACCCAGGCGGTGATGTCGCTCACCGCCTGGGGCTCCACCTGGGGCCGCAGCAGGGCGGTGAGGTAGAGCCCCTTCCCCTTGGGGGACTGGAAGGAGCGGCCCCGGCGGCCCCGGCCTCCGGTCTGCTCCTCACTGAGGATGACCAGCCCGTCGGGCGCCCCGGCCATGGCCTGGCGCTTGGCCTCGGTGTTGGTGGAGTCCACCGTCTCCAGGCACAGGAGATGGCTGCCCACCCGGCAGCCGGCCAGGGGGCCGGAGAGCTCCCCCTCCCGCACCCGGTCGGGGGCGCGCTCCAGGCGGTAGCCCCGGTTGGGGGCGGACTGGATGGCGTAGCCCTCCTGGCGCAGGGCCTCGATGGCCTTCCACACCGCCGCCCGGCTGATCCCCAGGGCGCGGCTCATGGCCTCCCCCGACACATATCGATCTCCCTGCTCCAGCAGCAGGGACAGCACCTTTTCCCGGCTCATGCTCGTATCCTCCCGGCGTCATACAGTTCTGGCCTCTATTATAGAGAAAAGGGGAAATCCCGTCAACCGGCGGGCGGGGAAGTTGCGGTTGCAATCCCTTTGCGGGGTACGCTATAATAGAGGACACGATCCCCCCGCATCCGGGTCTTCCCGGGGGAGCGTTCAAATTTACTGCAAGGAGACAGTTCCATGATCCAGTTCAACCACTTCAACTTCAACGTCCTCGATTTGGACAGGAGCCTGGCCTTTTACAGGGAGGCCCTGGGCCTGGAGCCGGTGCGGGAGAAAACCGCCGCCGACGGCTCCTTCCGGCTGGTGTACCTGGGGGACGGGCGCACGGACTTTCAGCTGGAGCTCACCTGGCTGAGGGACCGGGAGGCCCCCTATGACCTGGGGGAGTGCGAGTTCCACCTGGCCTTTGTCACCGACCAGTACCAGGCGTTCTATGAGAAGCATCAGGCCATGGGCTGCGTCTGCTTTGAGAACCCGGCCATGGGCATCTACTTCATCAGCGACCCCGACGGCTACTGGATCGAGATCGTGCCGGAGAAGAAGTGATGGCGGGGGAGCGCAACCACGGCTGGCCCGGCTTTTTTCGGACCTTTGCCGTATTTGCCGCCCTGATGCTCCTGCTGGCCCAGAGCGGCCAGGAGCTGGTGGGGGTGTCCAGCGGGGCGTGGCAGGTGCTGTCCATCTACGAGGGCCTCACCCGGTGGTCCATCCCCGCCCTGTTCATGGGCTGGGGGATGTGCGCCCTGGAGGGGGGCGGAAAGGCCTCCCTCAGGGGGAGCCTGCTGGGGCTGGCCCTGCCCGCCTTCTGCATGCTGGTGTTCTGGGGGGCGCTGTACGCGGTGGTGTCCCACCTGCTGGGGGGCGGGACCCTGACCCTGGGGGGCGTGTGGGACGCCCTGGCGTCGGCGGCCCGGGGGAACACCTACTTCCACCTGTGGATCCTGTATCCCCTCATCGGCCTGTACCTGGTCCACCCCCTGCTCCAGCGGTTTGCCTCCTCTGCCAGCCGGGGGGAGATTTTGTACATCCTGGCCCTGGCCCTCCTCTTTGCCGGGGTGCTGCCGGTGTGGGCCTCCTTCCACCCCAACTGGGCGCTCACCGCCCTGCTGGAGCGGTTCCAGGTCCACATGGTGCTGGGGTACATGGGCTACTACCTGGCCGGGTGGTATCTGCGCCACTTTGTCATCGGCCGGGCGGCGGAATTTCTGCTGTACCTATTGGGAGTGCTGGGGCTGGTGGTCACCCTGGCCGGGCCCAGCCTCATCGGCGGAGGCCGGGAGCTGTGGTACAGCAATACCGCCCCCGGGGTGGCCCTGACGGCGGCGGCCCTGTGCGCCCTGTTCCGGTACGTGCTGGGGGTGAGCGAGGAGCGCTCCCGCCGCCGGGCGGTGTACGCCCTGGGGGAGTGCGTGTTCGGGGTGTACCTGTTCCACCAGCTCTGGGTCCTGGTATTCCGGTGGTTCGGGGTCTCCCAGCTGGCTCTGGGGGCGGCGGCCTCGGTGCCGGTGTTCGCCCTGATCTATTTTCTGCTGTCCCTGCCCTTCGCCTGGCTGTTCTCCCGGATCCCCGGGGCCGGGCGGTGGCTGACGGAGTGACGGGACCGGTCCCGCGGAGCGTGTCTCCGCGGGGCTTTTTTTGAAATTTTTGCAGCACAGCCCCGCTGAGATGCGTATATAGGGGCAGAGACGGACAAAGGAGGGATCCCAATGGACGACCGGACCTTGATCGAAGGCCTCCAGGCGGACGGCCGGACCGGGCTGAGCCGGGCCATGGAGGTGTACGCCGGCTATACGGCGGCGGTGCTGGGCAACACCCTGAAGGGCCGGGCCAGCCGGGAGGACCTGGAGGAGCTGCTGTCCGACGTGTTCCTGTCCCTGTGGCGGCACCGGCTGGAGCTGGAGACGGACAGGTCCCTGCGATCCTGGCTAGCGGCGGTGGCCCGGAACCGGGCGGTGGACTATCTCCGCCGGAAGAAGGAGAGCGGCCCGGTGCCCGAGGGCCTTCCCGACCCGGCCCCCGGTCCCGAGGAGCAGGCGGAGCGGCGGGAGACGGCGGCGCGGCTGCGGGCCCTGGTGGAGGAGATGGAGGAGCCGGACCGCACCCTGTTTCTCCGGTACTACTACCAGGAGGAGCCCCTGGACCTGGTGTGCCGGGACCTGAAGATGCACCCGTCCACCGCCCGGTCCCGGCTGTGCCGGGGGCGCAGGAAGCTGCGGGAACAGCTGGACCAGGAAGGAGGGATGATCCATGCGCAGCCACATCCATGAGCTCTGGGAGGAGCTGGACCTGGAGCCTCTGTACCCGGAGCCCGACCTGGACCGGGTCATGGACCAGGTCATGGACCGGATCGCGGCGGAGGAGCCGCAGGCAGAAGGAACCGCTCATGTCATCAAAGAGAGGAGACGACCCATGCACAAGAGGAAACTATTGCTGTCCCTGGCCGCCGCCCTGGTGGTGCTCACCGGGTCGGCGGTGGCGGTGGGGAGGCAGCTGGGCCTGCTGGATGTATTTTTCCAGGGGGACACCAGCGCGCTGGAGCCATACGTTCAGACGGACCTGGGCAGCGCGGAGAACGAGGACTTCCGCTTCACGGTGGACAGTGCCTACTACGACGGTATGAACGTGTACGCCACCGTCACCATTGAAGGCCTGAATGAGGAAGCGGTGGACGATCTGATGCACAGCCGCTCTGACGGGGAGTTCCACCGGGAGATGTGGGGGGACGAGATGGCGGAGCACCTGATGGAGACGGGGAGAACCGGGCCGGACACCATTATGTGCAACCAGCGGGAAGTTGTCGAGACCGCCGGTTATGGATACAACGGCGGCAGTATGGGCGCCAATCAAATCTCCAGCACAGAGACTGCCCGATGCTTGAAGGTGAATGTGGGCTTCCGGGAATGGATGGGGGCCATGGATACTCCTCTGGAACTGTGGGTGGGCTTCATGGGCCGGGAGTATTCCGTGGAAATCCCCCTGAATACCGTAGTGGGCTCTGCCCACTTGGAACCGGATCAGGAGTTTTTGTTCAATCCCCTTACGGATCAACGGGCCATTTTGACTGAGGTCACCCTCACCCCCACCCAGCTGTACTATGAGATCCAGACCGTGGGGGAGATGAAAACGGATACGGGCTGGGACGTGATGGATGGCCGCTTTGTGCTGAAAATGAAGGATGGCTCCCTGATTACCTCGTCCCAGCTGAACGGTCTGAGGAGCGGAGGAAAATATGGCTGGGATGACGGAGAATTTGCCTACGGCGTGGAGTTCAACAAGGTGCGGTTCTCTGACGTGAGCGAGGTGGAGGCCATCAT
>CASEKM010000109.1 GCA_949288405.1 uncultured bacterium
GGGCGGCCAGACAGGCCGCCCCGGTTTTTCAGATAGCGGAAATGCCGGCGGGCAGATGGGTAATATTGCCCAAATTTAGCGGGAGTTCGACGGTTTTCCCGCAAAAAGTGCAGGCAAAAGCGAAAAGCGGCCCATTTCAGACCGCTTGTTTGTGTAAAATCCCAGTTGACATTCTGGTAAAACCTGTTACAATACGCTTGAATTGTTTAGTTAAAAATTTTTAACTAAATTATTTGAATGATTATGATCGGAAATGAGAGGAGAATTCCCATGTTTGAGAAAGTTCGTGACATCATTGTGGATACCCTGAGCTGTGAGCTGGAGGACGTGACCATGGAGGCCGACCTGGCCGAGGACCTGGGCGCCGACTCCCTGGACGCCGTGGAGCTGAACATTGCCCTGGAGGAGCAGCTGGGCCTGTCCATCGCCGATGACGACCGCCCCAACATGAAGACCGTGGGCGACATCGTCCGCTATCTGGAGGCTCTGGAGGCCAACAAGGAGAGCAACAACTCCGCCATCTAAATTAAAATGAGGTGACTGTTCCATGGATCTGGAATCCATTTACGCGCTGATGGAGCGCTTTGAGCGCTCCTCCCTCACCGGGTTGGAGCTGGAGCAGAATGGGACTCGCCTGAAGCTGGACAAGACCGTGGCTGCGGCCGCCGCTCCTGCGGCGGCTGTGGCCGCGGTTTCCGCTGTTCAGCCCGCGGCGGCCCCCGCGCCCCAGCAGCCCGCCCAGGAGGAGGGCGAGTACATCAAGGCCCCCCTGGTGGGGACCTTCTACACCGCCGCCGGCCCGGAGTCCGAGCCCTTTGTGAAGGTGGGCGATCAGGTGAAGAAAGGCCAGACGGTGTGCATCCTGGAGGCAATGAAGATGATGAGCGAGATCCCCGCCCCCATGGACTGCGTCATTGAGGAGGTCCTTCTGGAGAACGGAAGTCTGGCGGGGTACGACGCCCCCCTGTTCCGGGTTCGGAGGGTGTAATGTTTCAGCGTGTGTTGATCGCCAACCGCGGCGAGATCGCGGTGCGTATTCTCCGGGCCTGCCGGGAGATCGGGGTGGACGCGGTGACGGTGTACTCCGCCGCCGACGCCGACTCCCTCCACGTGCAGCTGTCCCCCCACGCGGTGTGCATCGGTCCGGCCAAGGCGGCCGACAGCTATCTGAATGTGGACGCCCTTCTGACGGTGGCCCGGCAGACCGGCTGCGACGCCATCCACCCCGGCTACGGTTTTTTGTCGGAGAACGCGGACTTTGCCCAGCGGTGCGCCGACCTGGGGCTCACCTTCATCGGGCCCTCCGGTGCGGTGATCCAGGCCATGGGCAACAAGGCCGCCGCCCGGGAGCTGATGATGAAGAGCGGCGTGCCGGTGGTGCCCGGCTCCGACGGGCCGGTGGAGACCGCCCAGGACGCGGTGAAGATCGCGGAGGAGATCGGCTACCCGGTGCTGGTGAAGGCCAGCGCCGGCGGAGGCGGCCGGGGAATGCGCAGGGTAGATCAGCCCGAGGAGCTTGTCGCGAAATTCGAGGAGGCCAGGGCGGAAGCCCTGGCCTGCTTTGGAGATGGCCAGCTCTATCTGGAGAAGCTGATCCTCAACCCCAAGCACATTGAATTTCAGATCCTGGCCGACCGCCACGGCAACGTGATCCACCTGGGGGAGCGGGACTGCTCCATCCAGCGGAAGAACCAGAAGCTCATCGAGGAGTCCCCCTCCAAGGTGCTCACCCCGGAGCTGCGGGAGCAGATGGGGGCCGCCGCCGTGGCCGCCGCCAAGGCCGCCGGCTATGAGAACGCGGGCACCATCGAGTTTGTGGTGGACCAGGAGGGACACTTCTACTTCATCGAGATGAACACCCGGATCCAGGTGGAGCACCCGGTCACCGAGATGGTCACCGGCCTGGACCTGGTGCGGGAGCAGCTGCGCATCGCCGCCGGCCTGCCCCTGTCCGTCAAGCAGGAGGACGTGGTCCAGCGGGGCCACGCCATCGAGTGCCGCATCAACGCCGAGGACGTGCAGGCCGGCTTCCGGCCCAGTCCCGGGACCACCAAGTTCCTCCACCTCCCCGGAGGTCCGGGGGTGCGGGTGGACTCCCTGCTGTACAACGGCTACGCGGTCTCCCCCTACTACGACTCTCTGGTGGCCAAGGTCATCGTCCACGCCCCCACCCGGCTGGAGGCCATCCGCCGGATGCGCCGGGCGCTGGAGGAGATGATCATTGACGGCTACCCCACCACTGCTGATTTTTGTCATCTGGTGCTCTACCACCCGGATTTCATCAAGGGCCAGTACGACACCGGATTTTTGCCCGCCCATATGGACGAGCTTTTGAACTGGGACAAGGAGGACTAATATGCAGCCACTGTTTCGCTCCCGCCGGGACCGGCTGGACCGTCTGCGCCGCCAGCGGGAGGAGGCCGTCGAGGAGGCCGCCCGCCGCTCGGCGATGCCCCAGAGCGGCACCCAGACCTGCCCCGGCTGCGGCGCGGAGTGCGCCAACCAGGACCTGGTCAAAACCGAATATGTCTGCCCCCACTGCGGCTATCACCTGCCCATCGGGGCCTATCTGCGGCTGTCCCTGATCCTGGACCCCTTTACCTTCCGGGAGCTGTGGCCCGAGATCACCGCCCCCAACGCCCTGGAGTTTCCGGGGTATGAGGGGAAGCTGGCCGCCCAGCGGGAGAAGACCGCCCTGGCCGACGCGGCGGTGGCCGCCACCGGAAAGCTGGACGGCTATCAGGCGGTGTTCGCCGTGCTGGACAGCCGCTTCTTCATGGGCAGCATGGGGGTGGCCGTGGGGGAGAAGATCACCCGGGCGGTGGAGTACGCCCAGAAGCACAAGCTGCCCCTGATCATCTTCTCCGCCAGCGGCGGGGCCCGGATGCAGGAGGGCATCCTCTCCCTGATGCAGATGGCCAAGACCAGCGCTGCCATCGAGCGCTTTTCCGCCGCGGGCGGGCTGTACATCTCGGTGTTCACCCACCCCACCACCGGCGGCGTCACCGCCAGCTTCGCCTCCCTGGGGGACATCACCCTGGCAGAGCCGGGGGCCCTCATCGGCTTTGCCGGTCCCCGGGTCATCCGGCAGACCATCGGCCAGGAGCTGCCCGAGGGCTTCCAGCGGGCGGAATATTTAGAGGAGCACGGCTTCGTGGACCAGATCGTCCCCCGGCAGCAGATGCGGGAGACCCTGGCCCAGCTGCTGGCCCTCCACCGAAAGGGGGTCTTCCACCGATGAGCGTTTTGACCGCCGCACAGCGGGTCAAGCTGGCCCGCTCCGTGGCCCGGCCCGGGTCCATGGACTTTATTCACGCCCTGTTCACCGACGTGTTCGAGTGCAAGGGCGACCGGCTCCACCGGGAGGACCCCAGCATCTTCGGGGCCATCGCCCGCTTTCACGGCAGGCCGGTGACCGTCATCGGCACCCGGAAGGGCCGCACCTTTGAAGAGAAAATGAAGTATAACTTCGGCATGCCCAGCCCCGAGGGCTACCGGAAGGCCCAGCGCCTCATGCGCCAGGCGGAGAAGTTCGGCCGCCCCATCATCACCTTTGTGGACACCTCCGGGGCCTACCCCGGCCTGGAGGCCGAGGCGGAGGGGCAGGGGGAGGCCATTGCCTCCTCTCTGGCCCTGATGAGCGGCCTCACCGTGCCGGTGATCGTAGTGGTCATCGGCGAGGCGGGCAGCGGCGGGGCCCTGGCCCTGGCCGTGGGCAACCGGGTGGTCCTGCTGGAGAACGCGGTGTACTCCGTCCTGTCCCCCGAGGGCTTCGCCTCCATCCTGTGGAAGGACGCCGGCCGGGCCGACGAGGCCGCCGAGGTGATGAAGCTCACCGCCGCCGACCTGCTGCGGCTGGGGGTGGCCGACCAGGTGATTCCCGAGCCCGAGGGCGGGGCCCAGAACGACCCCCAGGCGGTGTTTGCCGCCGTGGACAGGGCCCTGACCCGGCACCTGAACCAGCTGGCCAAGGTGAAGGATCTGGCTGCCGACCGCTATCAAAAATTCCGCGCCATGGGCGCAGTTCGGGAGGAGAGCGACACATGAACGGACTGCAGATCCTTGGCACCGGCCGGGCCCTGCCGGACCATATTACCACCAACGACGATCTGGCCAAGCTGGTGGAGACCAACGACGAGTGGATCGTCAGCCGCACCGGCATCCGGGAGCGGCGCTTCGCCCGGGAGGGCGAGAGCCTGACCCAGTTTGCCGTGGAGGCCGCCCAGAAGGCCCTGGAGCGGGCGGGGCTGGCCCCGGAGGACATCGGATTGTGCCTGATGGCCACCGTCACCCCCGACTGCATCACCCCGGCCCAGTCCTGCCTGGTCCACCAGGCGCTGCACCTGCCGGAGGACTGTCCGGCTTTTGACCTGAGCGCCGGCTGCACCGGTTTCCTGTACGCCATGGAGACCGCCGCCGCCCTGCTGCCCCGGATGAGCCGGCCCTACGCCCTGCTCATCGGGGGAGAGCTGCTCAGCCGGATCGTGGACATGAGCGACCGCTCCACCTGCATCCTGTTTGGGGACGGGGTGGGGGCCGCCGTGGTGAAGACCACGGAGGACGCCCCCTGGTTCTCCAAGCTGGGCACCCGGGGGGAGAAGGACATCCTTTGGGCCCCCGGCCCGGGCAATCACCCGGCCTGGCTCCACATGAGCGGCCAGGACGTCTTTAAGTTTGCCCTGGAGACCGTGCCCAAGCTGGCCCGGGAGCTGCTGGACCAGGCGGGGCTGGACAAGGACCAGGTGGACTGGTACGTGCCCCATCAGGCCAACCACCGCATCGTGGAGTCGGTGGCCAAGCGGCTGAAGGTGCCGCTGAGCAAGTTTTACGAGAACATTGCCCTTTATGGGAATACATCCGCGGGGACCATCCCCATCGCCCTGGACGAGATGGCGGAGCAGGGACTGCTCCGCGGCGGCCAGTGGATCATGTGCCTGGGCTTCGGCGCGGGCCTGACCTGGGGCGGAGCCCTGTTCCAGTGGCAGGATAAGGAGGAGAAATAATATGCAGAAGCTCAACGAGTGGCTGGGGATCGAGTTCCCCTTCATCCAGGGCGGCATGGCCAACATCGCCACCGCCGAGTTCGCCGCCGCCGTGTCCAACGCCGGGGCCCTGGGCCTGATCGGCGCGGGCGGTATGCCCCCCGAGGTGTTCCAGGAGAGCATCCGCCGCTGCCGCAGCCTGACGGATAAGCCCTTCGGCGTGAACATCATGCTGATGCACCCCCAGGTGGAGCAGCTGGCCGCCATCGCCGCGGAGGAGAAGGTGGCCGTCATCACCACCGGCGCCGGCGACCCCACCCGCTTCATCCCCGCCTGGAAGGAGTCGGGCGCCAAGGTGATCCCCGTGGTGGCCGCCGTGGCCCTGGCCAAGCTGGTGGCCAAGCGGGGGGCTGACGCGGTCATCGCCGAGGGTACCGAGAGCGGCGGCCACGTGGGCGAGACCACCACCATGGCCCTGGTGCCCCAGGTGGTGGACGCGGTGGACATCCCCGTCATCGCCGC
>CASEKM010000110.1 GCA_949288405.1 uncultured bacterium
CGACCTGGGGGCCAACATTCTGGGCTTCTCCCAGAAGGAGCCCACCCTGGACCAGCTGGCCAAGATCCTGGGGGACAACCCCCTGGGCCAGTCCAGCGAGTCCACCCCCATGGGCATCATCCGCAGAGCCTGAGCCCAGAGCCCATCAAAAGAGACAGCCCCACGGCTGTCTCTTTTTCTGTCCCCGGGCAAAAAGAAACCCCCGCCCCGCGCAGGCGGGACGGGAGTTTTCTGAAAAGGGGTATCTGATTAGCCGTGGAACATATCCACAAACAGATTGATGTTGAAGGTGATGAGCACCGCATTGAAGAAGTCGATGAACATACCGCCAACCATGGGGATGGCGAAGTAAGCCACCGGAGCGGGGCCGTACTTCTTGGTGACAACCTGCATGTTGGCCATAGCATTGGAGGTGGCGCCCATGGCGAAGCCGATGAAACCGGCGGACATAACGGCGGCCTCGTAGTCGCGGCCCATGACGTTGAACACGACGAAGTAGGAGAAGATCACCATGACCACGCACTGCAGCAGCAGGCAGACGATCATGGGCAGAGCCAGGTCGACCAGCTCCCACAGCTTCAGGCTGGACAGAGCCAGGGCCAGGAAGATGGACAGGAACATGTTGCCCATGGTGTCGATCTCCTGATCGGGGTACTCCACGTTCACGGCGATCATCACGTTGCGGATGACCACGGCGGTGAGCATGGCGCCGATGTAGGAGGGGAAGGTCAGCCCGGTCAGGGCGGTCAGCCACACGCTGATCTGAGCGCCGATGCCCAGAGCGGCCAGCAGGAGCATGAAGCCCTTGACGAAGCGGGGGCTGGCGGAGGTGAAGGACTCATCCTCGCCGGAGACCTCGCCGGTGTCAGAGACATGACCCTCGGTGGAGTGCAGGTTGTGCTTGACGATCAGGCTGCGGGCCACCGGGCCGCCCATCAGGGAGCCGGAGACCAGGCCGAAGGTGGCGGCCGCCAGGGCAGCCACGTCGGCGCCGGCAGGAGCGCCGGCCTTCACCAGCTCAGGACCGTAGGCCGCGGCGGTGGCGGGGCCGCCGATCAGAGCGGTGGAGCCGATGCCGATGCCGATCAGGGGATCCTGGTTAAAGGCCAGCATGATGCCGCCGCCCAGAGCATTCTGGATGGGGATCATGATAATGGACAGGATCAGGACCAGGACCACGGACTTACCGCCGCGGAGCAGGGCCGGAATGCTGACGGTGAAGCCGACCGTGGTGAAGAACAGGTTCTGGAACACGGTCTGCAGGGTGCCGTCAAAGGTGATGCTGGCTACGCCGCTGACGGTCAGAATGCAGTTGATAATAGAGAACAGCAGACCGCCGACCAGGGGAGCGGGGATGCAGTAGCGGTTCAGGATGCTCACCTTGTCGGTGATCACGCCGCCGATCCAGAACAGAACGGCGCCCAACGCTACGGCATGGTACATATTAAGGCTAATTTCCATCATAGAGATATCTACCTTCTTCCCATATCCTTGCGAAATTGTTTTTGAATCCGATACACAAAATTGCATAGGAATTGGCTCGAGCTTACGTCGACTTTACCACAAAATTCACAGGAGGGGAAGGGGCTGCGCGTTAAGAAAATGTCCACATCCGCTAAGAAACTGTTAATATTACAAAAAACTTCAAAAAGCTACAGGAAGATACCTGAAAAACCGGAGGAAATTTGGGGAAGACAGCGGAAGGATGGGGAGAGGAGCCGGAAAAAACAGGCCGGGGACCCGGCTTTTCGGCGGGTTTCCCGGCTCTGTGTTAAGAAAGTATGACGAAATTGTGTACAAATCAGGCCCTGTTCTGGGCCTCCACCAGGCGCACGCCGCAGTATTTCTCCCGCAGCTTGGGCTTTTCGATCTTGCCAGTGGGATTTCTCGGCACGTCGGCGAAGATGATCTTCCGGGGGCGCTTGTACCGGGGCAGATCGGTGCAGTACTGGTTGATCTCGCTCTCGGTGCAGGTCATGCCCTCCTTCACCTGGATGACGGCGGCGGCGATCTCCCCCAGCCGGTGGTCGGGCAGGCCGATGACGGCCACGTCGTGGACCTTGGGGTAGGCGGACAGGAACTCCTCGATCTGCACCGGGTACAGGTTCTCGCCGCCGGAGATGATCACGTCCTTCTTCCGGTCCACCAGGAAGTAGAAGCCGTCCTCGTCCTGCTTGGCCATGTCCCCGGTGTGGAGCCAGCCGTCCTTGAGCACCTCGGCGGTGGCGTCCGGGTCGTGGTAGTAGCAGGTCATCACGCCGGGGCCCTGGACGCACAGCTCGCCCACCTGGCCGAACTCCACGGGCTGGTCGTGCTCATCCACGATCTTCACGCTCCAGCCGTAGCCGGGCACGCCGATGGCCCCCACCTTGTCGATGTGGTCCATCCCCAGGTGGACGCAGCCCGGGCCGGTGGACTCGGACAGGCCGTAGTTGGTGTCGTACTTGTGGTGGGGGAAGTACTCCAGCCAGTGGCCGGCTGGGCCCCGATGTGCATGAGCCGCCACTGGGACAGCTGGTAGTTCTCCGGCTTCAGGTCCCCCCGGTCCAGGGCGGTCAGGATGTCCTGGCACCAGGGCACCAGCAGCCACACGATGGTGCACTTCTCCGAGGAGACGGCGTCAAAGATGGCCTGGGGGGTGTTGCCCTTCAGCAGGACGCCGCGGCTGCCGGTGAACAGGGAGCCGAACCAGTGCATCTTCGCGCCCGTGTGGTACAGGGGCGGGATGCACAAAAACACGTCGTCGTGGGTGGTCTGGTGGTGGAAGGCCTCCATGCGGGCGGCCTGGAGCAGGCACTGGTGCCGCAGCAGGATGGCCTTGGGGAAGCCGGTGGTGCCGGAGGAGTAGTAGATGGCCGCGTCGTCCATGTCGTCCACCAGCACCTTGGGGGCGGCGGAGGAGCAGTTGGCGGTGGCCCGGTGGTAGTCCTCGGCAAAGGAGGGGCAGGTGTCCCCCACGAAGAACAGCAGCATCTGGGAGGAGATCTTGGGGACGATGTCCTCCACCCGGCCGATGAACTCCGGCCCGAAGAACAGCACGTCCACGTCCGCCTTCTTCAGGCAGTAGTCGATCTCGTCGGCGGTGTAGCGGAAGTTCAGGGGGACGGCCACCGCCCCGGCCTTCAGGATGCCGAAGTAGATGGGCAGCCACTCCAGGCAGTTCATCAGCAGGATGGCCACCTTCTGGCCCTTCTGAATGCCCCGGCTCAGGAGCAGGTGGGCCACCCGGTTGGCCTTCTCGTCAAAGACAGACCAGGTGATCTCCCGCCGGTAGGGGGCGGAGGAGGTGGGCTGGATGAGGGCGTACTCCTTCCAGGTCACCCGCCGGGGCTCCTGTACCTCGGGGTTGATCTCCACCAGGGCGATCTCGTCGCCATAGAGCTTGCTGTTGCGCTCCAGTAAATCGGTAATGGGCATCTCGCGTCGGTCCTTTCCAAAGGGAGCGGAGCTCCCCGTGTTTGCTTCACTTCAACGGTTTAAAGATTGAAACCGTTGAAGTATCATAACCCATTTTCCGCCCTTTGTCAAGGGCGGGATGGGGGCCGGGGCCAAAAAGCGGGAAAACAGGAAAGACGCCGCGGGGGATTGGATCCCCGCGGCGCCCTTCCGCGCGCTAGCTGGAAAAAGGAATAGAAGGAAAGAAGAATTTAAAGTTACTTCTTGGCCACGGTCTCCCGGACCTTCTTGGCGATGGCGGCGGCATCCAGGCCGTACTTCTCCTGGAGCTTGGCATAGGGGCCGCACTCGCCGTGGCGGTCCTGGACGCCCACGAAGCCCATGGGCACCTGGGCGCCGGCCTCGCACAGGGCCTCGGCCACAGCGCCGCCCAGGCCGCCGATGACGTTGTGCTCCTCGGCGGAGATGATGGCGCCGGTCTCCTTGGCGCAGCGGACGATCAGCTCCTTGTCCAGGGGCTTGATGCAGAACATGTCCACCACCCGGACCTGGACGCCCTCCTGGGCCAGCTCCTCGGCGGCCTTCAGGGCGTTGCCCACCATCAGGCCGCAGGCGATGATGGTGGCGTCGGAACCCTCGCGGATGACCTTGCCCTTGCCCTCTTCAAAGACCTCGCCCTCCTGATAGATGTCGGGGAAGACGTCGCGGGAGAGGCGGAGGTACATGGGGGAGGGGTCCTCGATGGCGTTCTTCACCACCCAGTCGGTGAGGGTGGCGTCGCTGGGGACGAACACCTTGAAGTTGGGCAGGGTGCGCATGACGGCGATGTCCTCCAGCGCGTGGTGGCTGGGGCCGTCATAGGCGTCGGACATGCCGCCGTAGGCGCCGGCCATCTTGATGTTCAGCTTGGAGTAGGAGCCCAGCGCACGGGCGGGGAGCAGGCCGATGGTGGTCAGGAACACGGCGAAGGTGTTCACGAAGGGGATCTTGCCCACGGAGGCCATTCCGGCGGCCACGGCGGTCATATTGGCCTCGGCGATGCCCATGTTGAAGAAGCGGTCGGGGCAGGCCTTGCCGAAGGTGGCGGACTTGGTGGAGCCGCTCACGTCGGCGTCCAGGACCACCACGTCCTTGTTGTCCTTGCCGTACTTGACAAGGGCCTCACCGTATACGTCACGAATTGCTTTCGCCATTATTTCGCACCTCCCAGTTCGATCATAGCCTTTTCATAGCTCTCGTCGTCCACGGCCTTGCCGTGCCAGCCGTTCTTGCCCTCCATGAAGGACACGCCCTTGCCCTTGACAGTGTGGGCCAGAACGATGGTGGGCTGACCCTTGACGGTCTTGGCCTCCTCGAAGGCGGCGTACAGCTCGTCCACGTCGTGGCCGTTGCACTCGATGACGTGCCAGCCGAAGGACTTGAACCGCTCGGGGATGTGCTCCATCGGCATGATCTCGGCGGTGGTGCCGTCCAGCTGCACCCCGTTCCAGTCCAGAACGGCGCACAGGTTGTCGGCCTTATACTTCACCGCGGCCATCAGGGCCTCCCACACGGTGCCCTCCTCGATCTCGCCGTCGCCCAGGATGGCGTACACCCGGGCGGGGGAGTTGTTCAGCTTCAGGGCCATGGACATGCCCAGAGCGGCGGACAGGCCGACGCCCAGGGGGCCGGTGGCGGCGTCCACGCCGGGGGTCTCCAGGGGGCAGGGGTGGCCCTGCAGGCGGGAGTCCAGGCAGCGCAGGGTCTTCATCTCATCCACAGGGAAGAAGCCCTTCTCCGCCAGCACCCGGTAGAGCATGGGGGCGGCGTGGCCCTTGCACAGCACCAGGCGGTCGCGGTCCGCCATCTGGGGATCGGCGGGGTCAACGTTCATCTCCTCAAAATAGAGGGTGGTGAGGATCTCACACACGGACAGGGAGCCGCCCGGATGGCCGGTCTGACGCTGGTGGAGCGTCTCGATCAGGTCGATCCGGAACTGGTTGCACAGCTTGTCCAGCCGTGTCTTTTCTTCAACGGGCAGTTTCATAATGTTCCTCCATTCGACATTAAATTTTGCGGGGGATGGATAAAATGATCCACACACAGGTGTGGCGCGCGGACACGATGCGGGGGGCGCCCGGTCCGGCCCCGGTCAGGACCGGCAGATGGCGCGCATGGTGTCGTCCAGGTGCTCCAGCATACACTGACGGGCGGTCTGCATATCCCGGGTCTGAACGGCCAGCAGGATGCGCCGGTGGTGCTCGGAGCCCACCTTGCCCAGCAGAGCCACGTTTTCTTCAAACATCCGGCTATAGATGGAGCGCATGGCCTGAAAGACCTGAAGAATGATCTCGTTGCCGCTGGCCTTGGCAATCAGCTGGTGGAAGGCCAGGTCCTGCTCGGCCACATCCGGGTCGGAGGCGCCGCTCTCCATCTGAACGATGCTCTCCTCCATGGCCTGCACGTCGGCCGAGGTGGCGCGGATGGCGGCCAGGGCGGCGCTCTCGCTCTCGATGATCTTGCGGAACTCGAACACGTTCAGCCGGTCGGTGCTGGGGAGGTAGAGGGTGGTATTCAGCAGGCCGGAGGCCGGGGGCGTGCGGACGAAGGTGCCCTTTCCCTGCAGGCTCTGGGCCAGGCCCAGGCCGGCCAGGCGGCCGATGGCGTTGCGGACGGAGACCCGGCTGGCGGACAGCTCCCGGCACAGCTCCGCCTCAGAGGGGAGCTTGTCGCCGGGCTTCCAGCGGCCGGAGGAGATGCCCTCCTGCAGGTACTGGAACACCCCGTCTGTGACAGTCGCGCTTTTCGAAGAATTCATTGACTCACCTCGATTCCTGCCAAACTTGTCACTTATCATATAAGGTTGAAGGTACCCTCAGTATAGCCGCGGACCGTTGAGATGTCAAGGGATAACAGAGGGCCGGATTTTGGCGGATGAAGAAAATGAGATGTTTGTTGTGATACAAGTATAGGGGAGAACAACATAAGCAGACAAGTTAATACAGGCGGAAAAATAACGCCGGAGGGCTGAAAACCCTTGGCGCGCGGCAAAGGAGCGGGAAAAGGGCCGGGCTCCCGCGGGGCGGCCGCCCCTGGGCGGCAGGGAGAATAAGTTGGCAATTTTTCACGATTTTCCTTGTTTTTGCCGTAAAATGGAGAAATAGTTTTCCTTGACGGAAAAAATATGTCATGCTATGATGACGATACATTAAAGAAGAAAATGCTCCCCTTCCGGGAAGACGCTCCGCCGGCAGACCGGCGGGGCTTCCCCGGCGGAGAGGGGGTGCGCCGGCCGGCGGCGGGGAAATGTAATACATTTTCAGATAAGCGCGGCCCGCGAATCCATTTTCTTCCCGACCCCACCAGACTTGCACAACATGAACAGGAGGTTTCCGCAGCAATGAAAGATTCCATTCATAAGTATTTCCAGGTCGGCACCATCCAGTGGATGAGCTACCCCAACCGCGACCCCATGGAGTCCCTGAAGGCCATCGCCAAGGACGACTTCTTTGACGCCATCGAGCTGAAGGGCTACGGCGAGAAGAACGCCGAGGCCAAGGCCATCCTGGACCAGAGCCACCTGAAGGTGTGCTACGGCGCTCAGCCCCGGCTGCTGGGTCCCAAGCTGAACCCCAACGACATCGACGAGGAGGGCCGCAAGAAGGCCGAGGCCACCCTGATGGAGGCCATTGACGAGGCCGAGTACCTGGGCGCCAAGGGCATCGCCTTCCTGGCCGGCAAGTGGGAGGAGGCCACCAAGGAGCAGGCCTATCAGCAGCTGCTGAAGACCACCCGCAACCTGTGCGACTACGCCGCCACCAAGGGCATGAACGTGGAGCTGGAGGTCTTTGACTACGACATGGACAAGGCCGCCCTCATCGGCCCCGCCCCCTACGCCGCCAAGTTCGCCGCCGACATGCGCACCACCCACAGCAACTTCGGCCTGCTGGTGGACCTGAGCCACTTCCCCACCACCTATGAGACCAGCCAGTTCGTCATCCGCACCCTGCGCCCCTACATCACCCACTTCCACTTCGGCAACGCCGTGGTGAAGCAGGGCTGCGACGGCTACGGCGACCTGCACCCCCGCTTCGGCTATCCCAACAGCGCCAACGACACCCCCGAGCTGCTGGACTACCTGCGGGTGCTGAAGCAGGAGGGCTTCTTCGACGCGGAGAACCCCTATGTGCTGTCCATGGAGGTCACCCTGCGTCCCGGCGAGGACGAGGACATCGTCCTGGCCAACACCAAGCGGGTGCTCAACCGGGCCTGGGCTCTGCTGGAGGACTGAGCGCCCCGCGCCAGCTGAGACGGACCACATACCATAAAATAATGATAAGCGCGGCAGCGCGGAAATAAGAAAGGAAAAGACGCCATGAAAATCGTTGTTCTGGACGGCTATACGGAGAACCCCGGCGACCTGAGCTGGAGCGAGCTGGAGAAGCTGGGAGACGTGACGGTCTATGACCGGACACCGGCTACAATGTGGCTGACTACAACTACGCCAAGGAGAAGGGCGTGCTGGTGTGCAACGTGCCCACCTACGGCACCGCCTGCGTGGGTCAGTACGCCATCGCCCTGCTGCTGGAGGTCTGCCACCACATCGGCCACCACGACAAGACGGTCCACGAGGGCAAGTGGCAGAACCACATCGATTGGTGCTACTGGGACTACCCCCTCATCGAGCTGGACGGCAAGACCGCCGGCGTCATCGGTTTCGGCCGCATCGGCCAGACCACCGGCCGCATCGCCAAGGCCCTGGGCATGAAGGTGCTGGCCAACGACCTGTACCCCAACGACTCCGGCAAGGCCATTGCCGAGTACGTGGACCTGGACACCCTGCTGGCCCAGTCCGACGTGATCTTCCTCCACTGCAACCTGACCGCTGAGAATGAGAAGCTCATCAACAAGGCCAACATCGCCAAGATGAAGGACGGGGCCATCCTCATCAACAACTCCCGCGGCCAGCTCATCGACGAGCAGGACGTCACCGACGCCCTGAAGTCCGGCAAGCTGGCGGCTGCCGGTCTGGACGTGGTGTACACCGAGCCCATCAAGGCGGACAACCCCCTGCTCACCGCCCCCAACTGCATCATCACCCCCCACATGTCCTGGGGCGCCAAGGAGGCCCGCCAGCGCATCATGGACATCACCGTGGAGAACGTGAAGGCCTATCTGGA
>CASEKM010000111.1 GCA_949288405.1 uncultured bacterium
AGGCCGGCGCGGCCGGCCGGCAGGCGGCCCCCGCCAGCTTCAGCAGCTTGCGCTGCAGCTCCTCGGTGAACTGATTCATGTGGTACTGCTGCAGCTCCTTGTACCAGGCCATCAGCTCCAGGATGGTAATGCCCGGGTCGTGGGCGTTGTGGTCGGTCCACACCGGGCACAGCCACGGCAGCCTTCCCTCCGCCGCCTGTACGATCTCCTCAAAGGTCTGGTCGTCCAGGTTCCGCGCCTTCAGCATGGGGCATTCCTCCCTTCCCGTTGTTGTTCCAATGAGTTACTCCACCTGCACCAGGTGGGTCCCGCTCTTTACCGTGGCATAGGGAAACGCGTCGTCGTCCTCCAGGGGCACCACCCGCTCCCGTCCCGCCTGGTCATACCGGCCCTCCAGCAGGATGCTCCGGACCAGGCGCACGTTGGGGGTGTCCCGCACCGTCTGCCACACCTGGGCGATGCGCAGCTGCCGCCCGATGTCCTGCTCCCGCCAGCGGCCATTGATCAGCTCCTCCAGCCGCCGGACAATGGCCTGCTGGGTGGAGGCCCCCAGGTCCGGGTCCTCCATCTCCACCGACACCGTGCTGTTCACCGTGATGACGGTGGACCCCACCACGTGGAGCCGCCCCTCCTCCGCCAGCACGCAGTCACACTGCTGGGACAGGGCGCTGTAGATGCGCTCACACAGGTCGTCGGTGACCCGCTGGCTGTCCAGATCGCAGCCCTCCACCACCACGCTCACGTGGCCGGGGGCGTAGTTCCCTCCCCCGTCCCGGCCGGGGAAGCACTTCACATGCCTGGCCTGGGGGAAGTCCTGGGCTACGATCTCCTCAAAGTCCCGGGCGCCGGCGGCCCGGTTCCGGTGGCGCAGGCGCTTGTTGCCGATGCTGTCCACCTTCTCCGGGGAGAACCGGTCGGTGCCGCCGCTCATGGGCGTCAGGTTTTTCACCTGGCTGATCCGGGGGAGGGCCCCCACCAGATCGTTGACCGACCCGGCGGGCCGGTTGCCCCAGGTGCCGCCGCCGAAGCAGTAGCTCACCCGGATGTTCTCGTCCCCCTGGGGCGGGACCCGCCCGCGGACGCCGTCCCCAAAGCGGATGGTCCCGGCGTAGGGGTCCAGCTGATAGCACCGCTCGTCCTCGGCCGCCAGGGCCAGGTCCCCCCGGCGCTCCCAGAGCACCCAGCAGTGGACCACCACCCGGTCGTCCCGCTCCAGCCGCACCCGGCCGGGCAGCTCCTGGGCCAGCCGCTCCGCGTCGGCCACCGCCAGGCCCTCCACCTCGTCCACCCACACCTGGACCTCCAGGGCCGGGTGGTTCAACAGGGTCAGGGTCTTGTTGGCCTCGTAGGCCCCGGTGGAGAAGACCTCCTCCTGGGCCCGCTCCCGCTGGACGGCCTCCACCAGATTCAGGGCCACCCGGTTCACCCAGGGCCATCCGCCCCGGTTCTCCAGATAGGAGCTGCGGGACAGCCGCAGCCAGAAGCCGCTGACCCCAAACAGGCTGTGCTCCGGCAGGGGGCGGGGCAGATAGAGCAGCATCGCCCCCGGGTGGAGCAGGTTCCGGGTCAGGTCCACCGTGCGCACCGGCTCAAAGCGCTCGCCGGTCCAGGCCTCGAACCGCAGCTTGTCCTCCAGCTTCACCCGGCCCGCCACGTCGAAAAAGACGGACAGGGGCATGGCGTGGGGCGAGCGGTCGAAGCAGAAATACATGGCCCTGGGGTGCTCCTCCAGGCCGGTGAAGGCGGGAAAGGCCAGCCGCTCCACCTGAGCGGCGTCCTCCACCTCCGCCCGGGCCCCGTTGTTCTCCGCGGCGTACCGCTGGGCGGGCACAAAGCGGTCATAGCTCCAGGTACACGCCGCCCCCTTCAGAAAGGGGACCACCCACCGGGGCGTCATGGAGTAGGCGTTCTCCACATGGACCACCCGGGCCCGGATGTACCAGCCCGTCTGGGCGTTGACCTCCGCCGGTGCCATATCCTCCGGCACGTCGAAGACCACCTCCAGCCCCTCCGCCTGCTTGCAGGAGAAGGGGTTGCGGCTGCCCGACACCGAAAGGGACCGCCAGCCCGCGCCGTTGAAGTACTCCCAGACCACCTGGTCCACATATACGTCGTCCGGGACCACGGTCACCGCGTCCCGCTTGTCGATGATGTACTGGTTGAACTGGTACCGGGGGCCCTCCTCTGTCAGGTCGGTGACCACGGGGGCGATCTCCAGGGCCAGATTCACCCGGGCCCCCCGCTTGCGGAAGACCTGGTCGGAGCGGAAATAGCACAGGTTGTAGACGGCGGGCCGCCGGTCAAAGCAGTAGCCTCCCTCCGCCAGGTCCAGGGGCACATCCCCGCTGGACACGCCGTCCAGGGGCACCCGGTCCCTCGGGCGGCTGCGCAGTCCCACGCCGTCCAGCACGATGGTCCCCGGGCCGAAGCTCCCCCAGCAGGAGATGGAGCACAGGCCGCTCTCATCCGCCTCGAAGGCCGCTGTGCCCTCGTAGGTGAGGACCACGGTGTTTCCCTCCGCCCGCACGGCGGTAAAGGGCCGCTCCTCTCCGCCGGAGCGGAAGGTCCACCGGCTCAGGGCCGAGTCGGCCAGCCGCTGGGCGGTCTCCGCCGCGGTGAAGCTCCCCTCTTGCCGCAGCTCCACCTCCACCTGACAGGGGCCCGTCAGGGCCAGCACGTCCTGCTGTCCCATGAGGAAGCGGTGGCGCTGGAGATTCTCTCCCCCCACGTCCGTAAAGAAGGGCTGGGGGCGCTCCAGGTCCAGCTTCTGGATCACCTCGCTGCGGGCGTCCACATAGTAGGCCTCCCGCAGCTGGGCGGGGGTGGACTGGATGGTCCGCACCGTCTCATAGACCACGTTCTCCCCCTCCTCGTCGGGGGTGAACACCTGGGTCCCCCGGGGGACGGGCACCGGCTCCTCCACCGTGTCGTGGGCGGTGAACTGGAGCAGGCCGGAGGCGGGCTCCGGGTCGGGCATCTGAAAGCCGGTGAGGTTGAGGAACTCCGTGCGCAGCTTCTCGGGCACCGAGTTCATCCGGTCCACCGTCTGGTAAAACATCTCTCCGAACAGCTCCGCCAGAGCGGAGCCCGGGTCGTCCTCCGCCCCCTCGTACCGCCACTCCGGGGTGTAGGACCGGGCGCGGGCGGCCACCTGGGCCATGATCTCCTCCCGGCCCCTGGGGTCTAAAACAGGCTGTTTCACTCCGCGCCGCCCCCTTCCGACCCCTCTGTCATATAGAAGGGATAGACGTGATTATACCGGTTGTTGGTGCTGCGCACCGTGTAGCTCACATGGATGACCACCGCGCCCTCCTGCTGGTCCAGGGGGTCGCACTGGATCTCCACGTCCCGGATGCGGGGCTCCTGCTCCAGCAGGATGAGCCGCAGCTCCTGGGCAATGGAGCTGCGCATGGAGCTGGAGGAGGGGGCAAAGGCGTAGTCCATGGCGTTGGAGCCGAACTCCGGCCGCATGACCCGCTCCCCCTGCCCGGTGCGCAGGATGATGCCGATGGCCTCCCGGATGTCCTCCTCCTGGTCCACCATGGCGATCTTCCCCGTCTTGGGGTCCACCTGCAGGGGAAACTTCAGGCCCCGGCCCAGAAATTCCTTCCCGTTCACGCCGCTCCCTCCTCTCTTGCTGTCTCTTTTCCAATCAGTTGATCTGTACGATGCCGCCCTTCAGGGTCAGGGTGGCGTCCCCCTTCACCGAGGCCGAGGCCCCCTGGACGTTCACCTGGGCCGAGCCCTTGGCCTCCACATTGACGGCCGACATGGCCAGCTTGCTGTTGGCCTTCTCCGTCACGTTGCCCGCCGCCTCCAGTACGATGGAGGCACCGCTCCCCGCCGACAGGGTGAGCTTGGTCTTGGCCTTCAGCTCCACATTTCCGCCCTTCAGGTCCATGGTCAGGGCGTTTTCGCCCCCCTTGTCCTTCACCGAGACGGACTGGGCCCCGTCGTCCAGGGTGAGCACCGTCCCCGAGGGCATGGTGAGGGTGGTCTTCTGCTTGCCCGGCTCGTCATAGAAGTGCAGCTCCACCCCGGTGGGGGTCTTGATAGTGAAGTCGTACACCTTGCTGTTTTCGATCCGGTAGGGGGGCTTCACCTTGGTGTTCCAGAAGGCCCCCAGTACCATGGGCCGGTGGGGGTTGCCCCCCAGATAGCCCAGCACCACCAGGTCGTTCACATTGGGAAAGAAGAACGCGCCGCACTCCTTTCCCCCCAGGGGGGCCATCACATAGCACCAGTCGGTCTCCTCCTCCTTGTCGTTTTCCACAGGGAGGCACTTCACCCGGTTGAGCTTGTCCGGGTCGTTGATATTGGTGACCACGGCCAGGGTCAGGCCCGGCCGCTCCATCTGCCGCTCGAAGGTGTACCCCGCCGAGCCCAGGGCGGCCTGAAATTCCTCCGCGATGCTCATGGTCAGTTCTTCGCTCCCTTCACCTCAAACTGGGTGAGATAGCCGTCGGGGCCGAACCGGTGGTGGACCTTTGTGATGAAATAGTCTCCCACCGTGTCCCCGTCCAGCCCCTCGATGGTCAGGAACCGGCCGGGGATCAGCTCCGGGATGCCCAGACAGGTGCCCGCCCCGGACACATAGTTCAGGGCCAGGGTATCCAGTCTGGCCTGGGCCACCCGCTTGCACTCCTCGTTGGTGCGGACGTACTCGTTCTCCTCCCGCAGGGCGGTCCCCTTGAACTCGGAGGCCGTCTGGGCGGCGGTCTTGCCCGTGCCCTTGACGCTCACCGAGTTGGCCACCCCCTTGATCTGCTCCTTGTTCTCGTCCATGCCCCGGATCTCCACCTCGTACACCTGGTTCTGAAGGGTCAGCCGCTTCTGAAAGCTCAGCAGGCTGGCCCCCACCGTCAGGGTCATCAGGGACTTGGTGTTGGACAGGATGTTGTCAAAGATCAGCTCCCCGTTGATGGCCATCAGGCTGACGCAGTAGCGCTCCGCCAGCATCCGCAGATACTTGAAGTCGTCGATCTTCTCCTTGACCACCGGCGCATCAAACTGGGGAAGGGTCCCAATGGTGAGCTTTTTGGCATAGCCCACCGATTTGGGCTTGTTCAGCAGGGTCTGCACCACCTTCTTGGGCTCCTGCTTGCCGCCGTACATGGGCTCCCGGCAGTTCATCAGGAAGCCCAGGCCGTCCAGGCCGGCCACCGACAGGCTGGGGGAGCCGGAGCCGCTGTAGCTCACGGTCACCTCGTCCACATAGCCGTAGAAGATGGGCTCCTGCTTCACATAGCCCCCCTCGATCTCCAGCCTGGCCCCCACCTCCAGGGTCTTGGTCAGGTCGTTGAGCCACTTGGCATGCTCATAGTCGTACATGCTCTCGATCTGGAAGCTGCACCCGCCCGCCGAGCCGTCGGCGCACAGGTCCACCTCCACGGTGAGGGGGATCTCCGAGCTTTTGATCTCCTTCCCCTCCACCTTGATGGTGAAGGCGGGGCTGCGGAAGTCCTCGTATTTGCTGCACAGCGCCTGAAAGCCGCTCCCCGGAGCGCAGAAGCCTGGGGTTGGACAGGCGGTTGGCGTCCGCAATGGAGCGCCACTGCTCCGGCTGGCCGTACTCCTTGGCGGACAGGGCCCACAGGGAGTCCCCCGCGTGGACCGTCCGGTACTTGGTGGTGTCCGGCGACTCCAGAGGGCGGGGCTTGTGGGCCTTATCCGGGGAGATATACTCCTGGAAGGTGCAGTCCATCCAGGCCCGCAGGGGGGTGCCCTGCTCGCTGAACCGGACGAACTGGATGCTGCAGCTGACCAGAAAGCCCTTGAACTGTAAGGTGGACCACTTCAGCTTCACCAGCGGCGGCACGTGCTTGTCCGGGTCGATCTCCATGAGCTTGTACACCTTGTTGGTGTAGGTGCGCACATCGATGAGCTTCCCGATGGAGGGCAGCAGGCTGTTGCCCAAAAACTTGGCCTTGTCCACCACGCCGCCCCCCACCTCGCTGCCGGAGGACATGCTGTCAAAGAACAGCTTGAACTGGATGCTCTCCGCCCCACCGCCGGCAAACTGCACCACCGGGGTATTGGTGGAGATCCCCTGGGACTGGGCGTAGCGCACCTCCCGGCTCTGGGTATAGCTCTCCGGGTTATAGAGCACCTGAAAGGACTTCCCGCCCTCCGGCTCGATGGTCATTTTCTCCAGGGGGACCAGAATATTGGGGTTTGGGATTCCGATATACACGCCGTTTCCTCCTTCTGGAACGTCCGGTCACAGGCCCAGCCTCCGCCGCTCCCGGCGGATCCGGTCCTCGATCATCCGGTAGACCCGGTCGGCGGTGCGCTGCAGCTCCGCCTCGCTGATCCGGGGCGCGGCCGCCCGCTCCGGCTCCTCCCGGCCCTTCTCCCGGTAGGTGATGGGGGCGGCGGGGGGGCGGTAGTTGGGGGCCTGCCACCGGACCGTCTCCTCTCCCGCCGGCGGCGGGAGGGTGGCGATGTTCCGGGCGCTGCCCATGGTCTGTCCTTCCCCGGCCCCGGAGCGGAGGAAGCGGCGGGCCCAGTCGGGCAGCTTCCGCACATACTCCGACTCCGCCGGAGCCTCCTCCGGCTGTCCG
>CASEKM010000112.1 GCA_949288405.1 uncultured bacterium
GGAAGCCCTTCAGCTGGAGGGGGACCGGGAGCGGCTGCGGGAGGCGGCGGGCAACCTGGCCTCCAACGCCCTGCGCCACTGCACCCCCGGCGGGACCATCCGGGTGACCTTAAGGAGGGAGGGGAGCCGGGCCGTCCTCACCGTGTACAACGACGGAGAGCCCATCCCGGAGGACGACCTGCCCCACCTGTTCCAGCCCTTCTACCGGGGCGGGGACAAGTCCCGCAGCCGGGACAGCGGGGGCACCGGCCTGGGTCTGGCCATTGTCCGGGCGGCAGTCCTGGCCCACGGGGGCGAGTGCGTGGCGGAGAACACCGGAGGGGGCGCCATCTTCCGGCTGTCCCTCCCCCTGGAGGGCCAGCCCGCCCCATGACCGGCCTCAGCCTGCAAAAAAGGCCGGCGGTCCGCTGACTTCACGGACCGCCGGTCTTTTTGTCGTGGTTGGGCAGACTCACACCTGCTCCAGGAACCGGAGGAAGGCCTCCTTCCCCTGGGGGGTGCGCTTGTAGACGCCCGCGTGCTCCAGCACCTGGGCAAACACCAGGCCGGTCTCCTTCTGGACGATGTCCAGGGCATTTTCCCGGGTAATGGTGTAGTTGGGGGCGAACTGCTCCGCCCAGTGGGCGTGCTTCTCGGTGAGCTCGCTGGAGCGCAGGTCGGCCCCGGAGACCAGGGCATCGGCCACCGCGGCCAGCTCCGCCTTCAGACGGGCGGGGAGGACCGCCAGGCCCATCACTTCGATGAGGCCGATGTTCTCCTTCTTGATGTGGTGGAGCTCCGGGTGGGGGTGGTACAGGCCCAGAGGGAACTCCTCCGTGGTCAGGTTGTTGCGCAGCACCAGGTCCAGCTCGTAGTCGTTCCCCCGCCGCCGGGCGATGGGAGTGATGGTGTTGTGGGGCTCGCCGTTGGTCTCGGCGTAGATGACCGCGCTCTCATCGGTGTAGCCCCGCCAGGCGGTGAGGATCTTGTCCGCCAGCTCCACCAGCCGCCCGGGGGCGGGAGAGGCGAGGCGGATGACGGACATGGGCCACTTGACGATGCCCGCCTGCACGTCCTCAAAGCCGGGGAAGGCGAAGGCGGTCTCCACCGGGGCCTTCTCCATGGCGAAGGTGTACCGCCCCCCCTGGAAGTGGTCGTGGGCCAGGATGGAGCCGCCCACAATGGGCAGGTCCGCGTTGGAGCCCACGAAGTAGTGGGGGAACTGGCCCACAAAGTCCAGCAGCTTGCCGAAGCAGGCCCGGTCGATCTTCATGGGCACGTGCTGGCTGTTCAGGCAGATGCAGTGCTCTACACATAGGGGGAGTACTGCAAAAACCAGGGGGAGCCGTTGATGGTGATGGGGACGATGCGGTGGTTCTGCCGGGCGGGGTGGTTCACCCGGCCGGCGTAGCCCTCGTTCTCGGCGCACAGCTGGCACCGGGGGTAGGCGGAGGCGGGCAGGTTCCGGGCGGCGGCGATGGCCTTGGGGTCCTTCTCCGGCTTGGACAGGTTGATGGTGATGTCCAGCTCCCCGTACTGAGTGGGGGCCTTCCACTGCATGTCCTTGGCGATCCGGTCCCGGCGGATATAGTTGGTGTCCTGGCTGAACTTGTAGTACCAGTCGGTGGCCTTTCTGGGGTCCTCCCGGTAGAGGGCCTGGAACGTCTCGATCACCTGGGCGGGCCAGGGGGTGAGACGGCCCATGAGCTCGGTGTCGAACAGGTCCCGGTACACCACGGAGTCCTCCTCCAGCACCCCCCGCTGGTGGGCGTCGTCCAGAAGGGCCTCCAGCACCGGGGCCAGCTCCACTTCCTCGTCCCGGGGCTCCGGGCCGGCGTAGCTGTCCAGCTTCAGGGCGTCCAGCAGAGTGTTCACCGCCCAGACCGTCTCACAGGGCTGGATGAGCCCGGTGTGCAGGGCGTAGGAGACCAGCTTGGAAATGGCTTCATCCCGCTCCATGCTCAGCCCTCCTCAAACCCGTGGGGGTGGTCCTTGTGCCAGGCCCAGGCGGAGGCCACGATGGTGTTCAGGTCGGCATACTGGGGCTTCCAGCCCAGCACGTCGATGGCCTTCTGGGAGGAGGCGATGAGCTGGGCCGGGTCTCCCGCCCGCCGGGGGGAGATCTTGGCGGGGATGGGGTGGCCGGTGACCGCCCGGGCCACGTCCACCACCTCCTTCACCGAGAAGCCCACGCCGTTGCCCAGGTTGAACACGTTGTTCTCCCCGCCGCCCAGCAGGTAGTCCAGGGCCAGGATGTGGGCCTGGGCCAGGTCGGTGACGTGGATATAGTCCCGGATGCAGGTGCCGTCGGGGGTGGGGTAGTCGTCTCCGAAGATGGACACCGCCTCCCGCTGGCCGTTGGGCACCTGGAGGATGATGGGGATCAGGTGGGTCTCCGGATTGTGGGCCTCGCCGATCTTGCCGGAGGGGTGGGCGCCGGCGGCGTTGAAGTACCGCAGGGCCACATAGCTCAGGCCGTGGGCCTTGGACACCCAGCCCATCATCTGCTCCATGGACAGCTTGGTGTTGCCGTAGCAGTTGGTGGGGACGGTCTTGTCGCTCTCCAGGATGGGCACCCGCTCGGGCTCGCCGTAGGTGGCGGCGGTGGAGGAGAAGACGATCTTCTTGACCCCGTGCTCCACCATGGACTTGAGCAGCACCATGGTGCCGTACAGGTTGTTGTCATAGTACTTCAGCGGGTCCACCATGGACTCCCCCACCTGGGAGGAGGCGGCGAAGTGGATCACCCCGTCGATGTGCTCCGCCTGGAACAGGGTGTCCAGCGCCCCCTTGTCCCGGATGTCCAGCTGATAGAATCTCGCCTTGGGGTGGACCGCGGCCCGGAAGCCGGTCTGCAGGTTGTCGGCCACCACCACGTCGCGCCCCGCGTCGATGAGCTCATATACCGTGTGGGAGCCGATATACCCGGCTCCGCCCAATACCAGAATCGCCATATTGATGCGCTCCTTTCTTTTCTGGCCCCCTGTCAAAGGGGGGTGCCGCCGCCCGGCGGCGGGAATTCTGCCTCCCAGGCTCCCCCGGAGCCGGGAGGTTCAGCACAAAACGGCTCCGCCCACCGGACGGAGGGACAGCACGTGACAGCTGCCCGCCCCCAGGGCCCCCTCAGTTTCGGCCCGGAAGGCGTCCAGAATGTCCAGAGGGACGAAGGCCTGGATGGTGCCGGCAAAGCCGCCCCCGTGGACCCGGCAGGCGCCCCGGCCCTTCAGGGCCCGCTCCGCCACCGCCAGGGCCACCGCCATGGCCTGCTCCCCCACCGCTCCGGCGGGGGTGATGTTCTGCAAAAGCTCCCAGGAGGAGCGGCCCGACTCCTTCACCAGGGCCAGGAAGGCGTCCATGTCCTTCCGGGCCAGGGCGTCGGCCTCCCCCTCCACCCGCGCGTCGTCGGCAAAGAAGTGGAGGGCCCGGAGGACCGCCCGGTCCCCCACCTGGGCCCGCAGGGCGGGCAGTTGGTCCAGCACCTGATGCTCCGAGACCTCCCGCAGCACCTCCTTGCCGAAGAAGGCGGCCACCGCCCGCATCTCCTGGGGGACGGCGGCGTACTCGCCGGTGAGGTCGGCGTGGCTGGCCCCCGAGTCGATGATGCACAGGGCGTAGCCCAGGGCGGTCAGATCCACCGCCACCGAGCGGACCTGGGGCTTGGCCGGGTCGGCAAAGTCGATGGCCACTGCGCCCCCCACCGAGGAGGCGGTCTGATCCATCAGGCCGCTGGGCTTGCCGAAGTAGGCGTTCTCCGCCTTCTGGCCCATCTGGGCGATCTCCACGGGGGTGAAGGCGTCCTGACAGAACAGGTGGTTGATGACCACCCCCAGCAGCACCTCGCAGGCCGCCGAGGAGGACAGGCCGGAGCCGGGGAGCACGTCGGAGACGGCATAGGCGTCAAAGCCCGATACGGGATAGCCCCGCTGGGCCGCCAGCTCCGCCATGCCCCGCACCAGGGAGACGGTGGTCTCGTTCTCCTCGGTCCGGGGGCCCTTGCCGTCCAGCTTCACCTCCACCAGAGGCCAGCCCTCCGACTGGAAGCGGATGGTGTCCGTGCCGTTGGGGGCGGCGCAGGCCAGGAAGTCCAGATTCACCGCCGCGGCCAGCACCCGGCCGTGCTGGTGGTCGGTGTGGTTGCCGCAGATCTCAGTGCGGCCCGGGGCGGAGCACAGGGTGACCGGGGTGTCCTCCCCCGCGCCGAAGGCGCGCTGGAAGCCGTCCAGCACCGCCTCGGTCCGCCCCCGGGCGGCGGAGCCCTCTCCCCCCCGCAGGCGGGACAGGGCCTCGTCCAGTTCGCCGCCGGCCAGCATTTGCCGTACAGCGCTTAGTTTCTCCATGTTGATCTCCTCGCATTCTGATCCCGGGGCGGGGCGCGGCCCCTCCCGCTGTGAGGGGGTCTCCGCGCCCGCAGCCCCGGCTGTGGTTTTCCTCAAGAAAGCCGCTGCAAAGCAGAGGTTGTTCCAGTTCTGCTCCGCAGCGGCTCTCCGCGCTTTGATATGGATGGAATTACTTCTTCTGCACATACTTGAGGCAGTCCAGCATGACGGCCACAAGGATGATGATGCCGGAGAAGACGAACTGCAGGTTGGTGTCGATGCCCAGGATGGTGAGGGAGTAGGTCAGGGCGGTGAAGATGAACACGCCCACCACCACGCCGGAGATCTTACCGATACCGCCGGTGAAGGAGATACCGCCCACCACGCAGGCCGCGATGGCGTCCATCTCCCAGCCCTGGCCGTAAGCCGCGGAGCCGGAGCCCACCATGCGGATACACTCCAGCCAGGAGCCGAAGCCGTACAGGATGCCGGCCAGCACGAAGGCGCCCACGGTCACCCAGAACACGGAGATACCGGACACGGAGGCCGCCTCCGGGTTGCCGCCCACGGCGAACAGGTTCTTGCCGAAGGTGGTCTTGTTCCAGATGAACCACACGATGACCACCGCGGCCACCGCCCACAGGATGATGGTGGGGAAGGGGCCGATCTTGGGGATGATCATGTTGGGAATGCTGGTGTCAATGGCGCCGAAGGAGACGCCCTTGGTGGAGTAGGTCACCAGGCCGAAGATGACCAGCATGTTGGCCATGGTGGAGATGAATGGGTGCATCTTAAACTTGGCCGTGAAGAAGCCGGCGATGGTGGTGAAGATGGTGCACAGCACGATGCAGACCACCAGGGCCAGGAGCACCCGCACCAGCACAGGCATGGTGCTGAAGTCGAAGATGTGCCCGAAGACGCCGCCGGTGTTGGGTCCCTGGTGCATCACGATGGTGGCGGCGGTCATGCCCATGCCCACCATACGGCCGATGGACAGGTCGGTACCGGCCAGCAGGATCAGGCCGGCCACGCCCAGAGCCAGGAACATTCTGGGGGACGCCTGCTGGAGAATGTTCAGGATGTTGTTCATCGTCAGCAGCTGAGTGCCGCCCTTGAGGATGGGGGTGGCAATACAAAGGCCGATGAAGATGACGATGATGGCGAAGTACAGTCCGTTGCGCAGGAGGAAGTCCCGGCGGTTGAAGGTGTACTTGTAGTTCTCCCACCGCTGAGCCATCGTCTCGCCGAAGGTGAACTTGGACATGCGCAGCATGTCGATCAGGTGGTACTTGTGGTCAAACGCCGCATGCTGCCGGTCCTTCACCTGCTGCAGGTCCCGGGTCAGCTGCATCTTGGCGTCGAAGAGGCGGTTCTTGTGGACGTACTTCTCGTCCTTAAGCTCCTGCTGGTCGCTGATCTTGGCCACCGTGGCCTGGTGCTCCTGATTCAGCTGGGCCACCGCGGCGGCGTACTTCTCCTGGGCCAGGCCCTTCTCCTCCTGGCAGCTGGCGGCCACCGCCTGGTAATACTGGGCGTAGTGGCCGTTCAGATAGCCCTCGGCGTCGGCGATGAGCTTATCCACCTCGCCCTTGTTCTGGGCCTCCACCGCCTTGGCCTGCTCCAGCTCCTTCCGGTACTGGGCCAGCTTGGCCTCTTTCTCCTGCTGGGTATAGATCTTATCCCGCTTCAGGTTGTCGATGGCGCTCTGCAGGTCGATGACCTTGTCGGTACCTTCCTCCCGCAGGGCGTTGATCTTCTCCTGGATTCCGCCGACGTATTCGTCGATGGGCTGGCGGAGCTGCTGCTCCTGTTCAGCCGTCAAAATCTTTGTCTTATCCGTTGCCATATGCAATTTCTCCCGTTATAGGTATTTTGCACTGAGCCGCAATAGCTCCTCCTGATCGGTCTCGCTGGTATTCACGATCCCGGAGAGATATCCGTTTGACATGACGCCAATGCGGTTGGTGATGCCGAGGATCTCAGGCATCTCAGAGGAGACGACGATGATCGTCTTGCCCTGCTTGGCCATGTTGATGATCAGCTCGTAAATTTCGTACTTTGCGCCCACGTCGATGCCGCGGGTGGGTTCGTCCATCATAAAGACCTGGGGCTCCCGCTCCAGCCACTTGCCGAAGATGACCTTCTGCTGGTTGCCGCCGGAGAGGCTGGTGATCATGTCGTCCGGCCCCATGCACTTGGTGTGCATGATCTTGATCTCCTTGTTGGTGGCCTTGATCATCTTCTGATCGGACAGGGCGATGCCGGACTTGTACTGCTCCAGGTTGGCGATGGTGGTGTTGAAGGTCAGGTCGCACTTGAGGAACAGTCCGTTGGCCTTGCGCTCCTC
>CASEKM010000113.1 GCA_949288405.1 uncultured bacterium
CGGCCGCAAACGCACCTACCGCATCACCCCCAAGGGCCGTGCGGTGTACCAGGAGGAGGTGGACCGCCTGCGGTCCTGCCTGATGGACGCGGAGGAGGAGTCGCTATGAAACACCACGCAATCCGAATCGCTCCCTTCGGCGGCTTTGATATTCCCGGCCTGGAGCGCTGGCTGGCCGAAATGGCCGGGAAGGGGCTGCGCTATTCCGCTGCTTTGGGGCCGTTCCTCCTGTTTGACCGGGCGGAGCCGGAGCAGGTGCAGGTCCATCTGGAGCCGATCCAGGGCAAGGCGGAGGAAAATCCGGAGCTGAACGCCCTGTACCAGTCCTTCAGCTGGCAGCACTGGGGCATGTTCCGCGGCGACTTTTTCGTGTACGCCAGCCAGGACCTCCAGGCTCAGGCCCACACCGACCCGGAAATTCTGGACTACGCCCTGAAGCGGTTTTTCCGCTGGAAGCTGCTGGGCGGGCTTCTGCTGGCTCTTTTCAACTTCCTGCTGCTGGGGCTGTACTACAACGGAGCCACTTGGAACGTGGACTGGACCTGGTTTCGCTATTTCCCGGTGGAGACCCTGTCCGATGGCGTCACCCTCCCCTTCTTCCTAGCCCTCGCCGGGCTGGGGCTGATGGATCTGGCCTATCTGCTGGGGCTGGTCCACCTGGCCCGGTACCGCCGGGCGGTGAAACAGGGAATCTCCGCCTGGGGACAGCGGGGGACCGGCTGGCTGACCGCGGCGGGGATGCTGGTCCTGCTCCCGGTGCTGGTCAACACCATCCAGCTGTACGCCGGGCTGGACTACTCCCCCTACGATTTGGATGGCTCCGGCTTTGTCACCCTGACGGAGATTGAGGGGGAGAGCTTCCGCCTCTCCGGCGATTCCATGTACAACATGGATCACATCTCCCACGGGGGCACCCTTCTGGACCCGGAGAGCTGGTATTTCCAGCAGTACGCCTCCTTTGGTCAGAATCAATCCCCCAGCGATGTGCCCCACCTGGAGGTCACCGCCGTCCGCTATCCCCTGGAGCTCCTGGCCCAGCTGCGGGCGGAAGAGATGACAGGAATCCTCACCAACAACTCCAACGACTGGGTGGATTTGGGGACAGTGGAGGGGACAGACCAGGCGTTCTACGCCGTCCGGGAGGAGCGGACCCACACAAATGAATTGACCGGGCAGACCCGCACCTTTCTCCCCGGCGGCGAGCTGGTTCTCCGAAAAGGAAACACCGTTCTGTATGTGGACTACTACGGACATCAAGATTTGAGCGACTATCTGCCCGCCTTTGTGCGGACGCTGAACAGCCTCTAGGAGGATTTTTATGAAATACATCCGAAAACTTACCCCGGTGGACCCCTACGACATCCAGGGTTTGGAGAGCTGGCTCCAGGATCTGGCCCTCCGGGGGCTGTACTTGAAAAAATTCCGGCCCTTGTTCTGCACCTTCTCCCAGGGGCCGGCCAGGCCCATCCGCTGCCGCATTGAGCCCCACCACCGGCAGCTGGACGACGACCTGCCCTGGTCCATGCTGGAGCTGTACGAGTCCTACGGCTGGGAGTGCGTGGGGGAAATTTCCGGTGAGATGCTGATTTTCGCCACCCAGGACGAAAACGCCCCGGAGCTGCACACCGACCCGCAGCTCCAGGGGGAGCTGTGGCGCAAGCTGGTACGGCGAATGCGCCGGGGCGCCGTGTTCAGTGTTCTGACAATAGCGCTGGCCGCCCTGTTCTCCGGGTGGATGCTGTTTGAAAATGGAACCCCTATTCTTACTCTGCTCACCACGACCGCCCCCGCCCTCCTGCTCTATCTGGTCTACAGTCTGGCCGGACTGCCCGGGCTGTTCGCCCAGCTACGGGCCGTCACCCGGTTCACCCGGCGGCTGGAGGAGGGAGAGACGCCGTCCCACCGGGCCCCCTACCCCAAGCGAAAGCTGAGCGGCCTGATCTCCCTGTCCGCTGCCTGTGGAGTCCTGGCGCTTCTGATTGCGGGGCAGCTTGTCCTCCCCTTCACCGGCGGCGGGCTGCGCCGGGTGGAGGACGCGGAGGGGTTCGTCCCCCTGTCCCTGGAAGCTCTGGAGGGGGCGGACTACCGGCCCTATACTATGAGCAGCGGCGGCTTTGTGGACTACGCCAACTTCTCTGACCGGGAGCGCTATCTCCTGTGCACCCAGTGGGAGGTGGTCCAGACCGCCCAGTGGGAGGAGGACGGCCAATGGAACCGCCTGGAGATCCTCTGGTACCACCTGCCCGCCCCCCTGTCCCTCCTGTCCGAGCCTCTGGCCCGGGAACTGCTTCAGGACGCCATGGGCCTGAACGAGGACATCTGGTGGAATGCCGTGAACCCGGCCGCCTGGGATGTGACCTACACGCCCCGGGAACATACAAAGCTGCTGGCCCTGGCCAAGAGACAGGACGGCAAGTTCCAGACCGCCGCCGCGGCCGCCGGGGACAAGGCGGTGCTGGTGCGGTACACCGGCCACGGGGACCTGGCGGACCACCTGGACGAGATTGCCGGAATGGTGGCGTAGCAAGGTCCGCGTTTAGAAAACGGCGGGCAGCTGATCGCCGCCCCTACACAGAACCCTCATGTTAGGAGGCATTCTTATGAAAACCGTGCGAAAACTCACCCCAGTGGACCCCTACGACATCCAGGGCTTGGAGAGCTGGCTCCAGGACATGGCCCGAGAGGGGCTCTATCTGACCAAATACCGGAATTCCTTCTGCACCTTCATCCGAAAAGCCCCCGGAGCGGTGCGCTACCGGGTGGAGTACTGCAAGCCGGACCGGAGAGGGCCCGTCTCCCCGCCCCAGGCCCTGATCGACCTGTATCAGGACTTCGGCTGGACCTATGTGTGCCCGGCCGCAGGCGCCTCCATGCCCATCTTCTTCACGGACGACCCCCGGGCGGAGGAGCCCCACACCGACCCGCCCCTCCAGGGGGAGCTGGTGGCCCAGATGGCCCGGTCCCAGCGGAAAAGTCTGCTGGTGACGCTGGCCTGTTACCTGGTCCTGGCGGTTCTCATTCCCCTGCTGCCCCCCCAGCCCCTGTTGTTCCTGATCGGCGGCATTCACACCGCGCCTGTTGTCGCTATGTTGATCTTGAGCGTCCCCCTCGCCATCCGGGACGTTTGGGATTGGCGGAGGACGGTGCGGCTGGCCCGTCAGCTGCGGGACGGAGTCCCCATGGACCACCAGGTCTCCCTCCACAGCCGCCCCCTCCGCAACGGGGCGGGGGCGCTGATGGTCTCCGCCTTCTCGGCGTGGATCATCATTGCCGGCCCCATCTACATCGTCTACAGCATCTGGGAGATCAACACCGACCCGCCGCCCCAGGCGGAGACATACTTCACCCCCCTGTCCCTCTCCGCCCTGGAGGGCGAGGGCTTCCAGCCCGACCTGTCCCGGAACCAGTACGGGGTCTCCCTGGACCACTCCCTGCTGTGCTGGGACCAGGTGGGCCTGGACCAGAGCGGCTGGGACAGCGGCGGGCGTGAGGTCCATCTGTACATCCGCTGGTACCGGCCCCTGCTCGCTCCGCTGGCCCAGCCCTTGGCCCAGGAGCTGCTGGACAAGTGGCAGGCCCTGGACTACCGCTCCTGGTGGACCACCCCGGAGGAGACCTGGGACAGCTGGACGGTCACCGAGTACGCGGTGGACGGCCTGGACTGGTGCGCCGTGGCGGTCCAGCCCGGCGGCGGCTTTCAGCTGGCCGCCCTCTCCGGCAACGGCCGGGCGGCGTGCGTCCAGTACACCGGCTCCGGCAGCCTGGCGGACCATCTGGACGAGATTGCCGGGATGGTGGAGTAGGGGCGGGTTACAAATCCGTCCGCAAAATACGAGTTGGGAAAACGGCGGGCATAGGTAATGCCGTTTCGTGGGAGGAACAAGCCCATTGGCCCCCTTGTAAAAGGCCGACTCCCCCTATCAGGGGGAGATGTCGCGCAGCGACAGAGGGGGTAGGGAGGCTCCCGGCGAAGCCGGGTGGGGGATTCCGTTGAGCAAAAAGTTTTCGTGATTCGGAATCCCTCCACCGCCTTCGGCGGTCCCCCTCCCTTTTACAAGGGAGGCTTTTGTACAACTCCTTGACCGAAAGACATCGTCACGTTAGGAGGCATTCTTATGAAAACCGTCCTCAAATGGAACCCGTACTTAAATTTTGAGATCGCCGCTCAGGAGCAGTGGCTGGAGGAGATGGCCCATGACGGCCTGTTCTTCCGCTCCCGCCTGGGCTACCTCACCTGGTTCCAGCCTGGAAAACCCGCCCCCTTCCGCCGCTTCCGGCTGGAGCCGGTGCGGGAGGGCGACCCCCTCTCCGGTCCGTCCCCGGACATGGCGGAGTTGTTCTGGCAGGCAGGCTGGCGGTATGAGGGCTTTTACTGCCAATCGCTCTACTACCTCTTCTTCACCGACGACCCGGAGGCCCCGGAGCCCTACACCGACCCCCAGTCCAAGGCCCTGGCCCTGGAGGACCTGGTGGGGCAGTTCCGGCGGGAATTTTGGATGTCGCTGGCCGGGATGGTGTTCTTCCTGTTCTATGACCTGGTCCTCGAGCCCAAGGTGTACTCCGTCTCGTTCACGCCCCTTCTCCTGTCGCTGGAGCTGCTGGCCCTGTTTCTGCTGGCCGCGGCCCTTCTGTTCAAGCGCCGCCTCTGGCGGGAGGCCCGCCGGACCCAGCGGCGGCTGGAGGACGGAGACGGCGCGCCCCCGCCGCCCGTCCGGGGCCTGAGCGCCTGGAAGCTGGCGCTGGACGGGAGCACCGGCGTTCTGATTCTGATTTGTCTGGCCATGCTGATCCCGCAGCTGATCGGGTGACGGCCCCATCGTTTGGAGGTGTTTTCCATGAAACAATTCTGCCCCTACCCCCTGTGGGACGTCCGGGGGATCGAGCTGTGGCTCAACGAGCTGGCCACAAAGGGCTATGAGCTGAAAAAATTCTCCAAGTTCTGGTCCGGCCGGGCGGAGTTTCAGGCGTCGGAGCAGGCCCGGTACGCCCGCTACCGCCTGGACCCCATCGGAAGGGACGAAGAGGAGCTGCGGGAGCGGGCGGCCAATTACCGGGAACTGGGCTGGTGGTTTGTGGAGCAGATCGGCAAGCTGTACGCCGTCTACCGCTGCACCGACCCGGAGGCCCCGGAGCTGTACACTGACCCGGAGAGCTTAGGCTGGGCCATGAAGCGGCTTTTGCGGCGGCAGTGGACCGCGGCGGTCCTGGCGCTGGCCTGGGCCGGCTGGCTGCTGCGGGACCTGCTGGTCCTGCTGTTCACCGCCCCCGCCGTGCTGCCCATGCGCCTCATCCTGCAAAATGAGCTGGCCCTGCTCTACCTCCTGCTGGCCGCCTGCGTGGCCTCCAATGTACTCCCGGTGTTTCGCCGGACGGTGCAGTTTGCCCGCCTGCGCCGGAGGCTGGTCCAGGGGGA
>CASEKM010000114.1 GCA_949288405.1 uncultured bacterium
CTGGAATTTTCCCAGAAGGGTGTACAAGGTCCCCGGGCCCAGCTTCACCCGGCCCCGGGTCTTACGCTCCACAAATTCGGTGATCTCCGTGCCGCACATATCCCGGCGCAGGAAGGACATGAGCACATAAAACATGGGTTCGGTCAGGGGACCGCGGTCTTTTCCGCCCATGGAAGCACCCCCTCGGCAATGTAATATCGCGTGTCGATATCGTCTAATGATATTGTAATATCGCCCTGCGATATTGTCAATAAGGTTCAGAAAACTCCAAAAAGTTCGGCGGATTTGACAAGCTTTTCGGCTTATTTTTGGTGAGTAATTCAGGGACGGCCCGCGCGGCCTTCCGCCGGGCCGTCCCGGCTTGAAAATCCTCTTGACAAGAGGGGCAAACCGGTGTATTCTTTCATTAGCACTTTAGCGAACTAATGAGATAGAAAATACCGGCGAGGAGGGCCCACAATGTCCAGATATTTCAGCAGTCAGGTCAGCCAGCTGACCCCCTACACCCCGGGGGAACAGCCCAAGGATCAGCAGTACGTGAAGCTCAACGCCAACGAGTCCCCCTATCCGCCCTCCCCCGGGGTGGCGGCGGCCCTGAATGCCAGGGAGGCGGCCGGCCTGCGCCTGTACGGGGACGCGGCGGCCCGGGAGCTGAAGGAGGCCCTGGCCCGGCAGTACAAGGTGGAGCCGGAGAACGTGTTCGTGGCCAACGGCTCGGACGAGGCCCTGAACTTCGCCTTTCTCTCCTACGCCACCGACGGCCGGGGGGTGGCCTTCGCCGACTTCACCTACAGCTTCTACCCGGTGTTCTGCGACCTGTACCACATCCCCGCCCAGATCGTCCCCCTGCGGGAGGACTTCACCCTGGTCCCGGAGGACTACTACGGCCTGAACAAGACCATCGTCATCACCAACCCCAACGCCCCCACCGGCCTGGCCATCAGCCGGGACCAGGTGGAGGGGATCGTAAAGGCCAACCCGGACAGCGTGGTCATCATCGACGAGGCCTATGTGGACTTCGGCGGGGAGAGCAGCGTGGCCCTCACCAAGCAGTACCCCAATCTGCTGGTGGTGCAGACCTACTCCAAGTCCCGGTCCATGGCCGGGGCCCGGCTGGGCTACGCCATCGGGGACGCCGCCCTGATCCGGGACCTGGAGACCATCAAGTTCTCCACCAACCCCTTCAACGTGAACAGCCTCACCATGAAGGCCGGAATTGCCGCCCTGGCGGAGCAGGCCTACTACGACGAGAACTGCAAAAAAATCATGGAGACCCGGGAGTACACCGCCCGGGAGCTGGAGAAGCTGGGCTTCACCGTCCTGCCCTCCAAGACCAACTTCCTCTTTGCCAAGAAGGAGGGAGTGGACGGCAAGGCCCTGTGCCAGGGGCTGAAGGAGCGGGGGGTGCTCATCCGCCACTTTGACAAGGACCGCATCCGGGACTATAATCGAATCACCATCGGCACCCCGGAGCAGATGGACATTTTCCTGGAGAAGCTGAGGGAACTGCTATGAGAAACGCTGAACTTGCCCGAAAGACCAACGAGACGGATATCGCCCTGAAGCTGGACCTGGACGGGAGAGGGGAGAGCCGGATCACCACCGGCGTGGGCTTTTTGGACCACATGCTCACCCTCCTGTCCCGCCACGGGCGGATGGACTTGGAGCTGACGTGCCGCGGCGACACGTATGTGGACGACCACCACACCGTGGAGGACATCGGCATCGCCCTGGGGCAGGCCTTCGCCCAGGCCCTGGGGGACAAGCGGGGAGTACGCCGCTATGCCTCCCTGTGCCTGCCCATGGACGAGGCCCTGATTTTGTGCGCCGTGGACCTGTCCGGCCGGGGCGGGTATTATGAGGACCTGGCCATCCCCACGGAAAAGATCGGGGCCTTTGACAGCCAGCTGGTGTACGAGTTTATGGAGGCCTTTGCCGTCAACGCCAGGCTCACCCTCCACCTGCGGAAGCTGGCGGGGCGCAACTCCCACCACATCGCGGAGGGGGCCTTCAAGGCCCTGGGCCGGGCCCTGCGGGAGGCGGTGTCCCTGGACCAGCAGTTCAAGGACGAAATTCCCTCCACCAAAGGGATGCTGTGATAGGGAGCAACCGGCAGGGATATAGGGCGCGGTGACCCGGCGCGCCGTTTTCTGCCGTCTGACGATACGGCGTGCCCAGTGGTCACGCCCTACAAGTGCGAATCAAAGAAATCATGGATGAGGAAAACCTATGTTAGAAGAACAACTCAACCAACTGTACGAGGGCTACGGGTACCGGAAGTTCCGCATGTCCAAGTTTGAGGACTATGACCTGTACGCCCAGAACAAGGACTTTTTGAAAAAGGGCCACATCATCACCTTCACCGACGTGGACGGCTCTCTGAAGGCCCTGAAGCCGGACATCACCCTGTCCATTATGAAGAACAACAGCGGGGACAGCGAGAAGGTCTATTACAACGAGAACGTCTACCGGGAGATGGGCGGGATTTTTAAGGAGATCCTCCAGGTGGGGGTGGAGTCGGTGGGTCAGATCGACCCCTACGCCGAGGCGGAGGTCATCGCCCTGGCGGCCAAGTCCCTGAAGCTCCTGTCCGAGGACTATGTGCTGGACCTGTCCGACGTGAGCTTCGTCCGCTGCCTGCTGGGGGGGATGGGGCTGGACGGCCGGGACCAGGAGAAGATTTTGGCCCTCATCGCCCAGAAGAACGCCCCCGGCATCCAGGCCCTGGCGGACCAGGGGATCTTAAGCGCCCCCGACGCCCAGGCCCTCCAGGAGCTCATGGGCATCTACGCCCCCCTGAAGGAGGGCATCGCCCAGGCGGGGCGGCTGGCCCGCACCAACGAGAGCTGGGAGATTTTAAGGCAGCTGTCCGCCACCGCCTCCCTGCTGGAGGCCTTCGGCCTCAACGGGCAGATCCGCCTGGACTTCTCCCTGGTGAACAGCATGGACTACTACAACGGGGTCATCTTCCAGGGCTTCCTGCCAGGCATCCCCTTCCCGGCCCTGTCCGGCGGGCGGTACGACAACCTGCCCCGGAAGATGGGCAAGCAGGTGGGGGCCATCGGCTTTGCCCTGTACATGGGCCGGCTGGAGCAGTACTTCTCCCAGGAGCGGCAGTACGACGCCGACCTGCTCCTCACCTACGGCCCCGACGCGGACCTGGCCAGGCTGGCCGCCTTCGCGGAGGACGTCCGCCGGAGGGGCTTTACTGTCCGCTGTGAGCGGGAGACCATCCAGGCCCCGCCGGTGCGCTGCCGGGTGAAGGCCCGGTACTATGACGGCGTCACGCTGGAGGAGGTGGCCCTATGATTCAGGTAGCCCTGCCCAAGGGGAGACTGGGGGAGAAGGCATACGAGGTGCTGGCCGCCGCCGGGTACGAGTGCCCCTCCATTCTGGAGAAAAACCGGAAGCTCACCTTTGAGAACCCGGAGAAGGGGGTCCGGTACTTCTGGGTCAAACCCTCCGACGTGAGCATCTACGTGGAGCGGGGGGCCGCCGACGTGGGCATCGCGGGAAAAGATATTTTATTGGAGTACCGCCCCGATGTGTACGAGCTGCTGGACCTGAAAATGGGCAGATGCCGCATGTGCGTGGCCGGTCCCGAGGACTTCTATGACGACCCCAACAAGACCCTCCGGGTGGCGACGAAATTCCCCCACATCGCCGGGGACTACTACGAGTCCCGCTCCCGGGACATCGACATCATCAAGCTCAACGGCTCCATCGAGCTGGCCCCCATCCTGGGCCTGTCCGATGTGATCGTGGACATTGTGGAGACGGGCAACACGCTCAGGGAGAACCACTTGGCCCCCCTGGAGACTATCGTGGACATCAGCGCCCGGTTTATCTGCAACAAGGTGAGCTATAAGTTTAAATACCAGGAGATCCTCGCCATGCGGGACGCCCTGGCCAAGAATCTGTGAGGTGGTCCCCATGATGAAGATTTACGACCTCAACCAGGTGCCGGAGGAGGAAATTTTTGCCCGGCAGGAGGAGGCGGCCGACGTGTCCGCCCCGGTGGCGGACATCCTCCGGGACGTGAAGGAGCGGGGGGACGCGGCCCTGCTGGACTACGCCAAAAAGTTTGACAAGGCGGAGCTGTCCGCCCTGGAGGTCACCCCCCAGGAGCTGGAGGAGGGGGCCGCCCAGGTGGACGGGGAGTTTACCGCCATCCTCCGGGAGGCCGCCGAAAATATCCGCGCCTTCCACGCCAAGCAGAAGCGGGAGGGCTTTCTCATGGCCCAGCGGGAGGGGGTGATCCTGGGCCAGAAGATCACCCCCCTGGCCCGGGTGGGCATCTATGTGCCCGGGGGCACCGCCGCCTACCCCTCCACCGTGCTCATGAACGCCATCCCCGCCCATATCGCCGGGGTGGGGGAGATCATCATGGCCACGCCCCCCGGCCGGGACGGGAAGATCCGCCCGGCCATCCTGGCGGCGGCCAAGCTGGCGGGGGTCACCCGCATCTTCAAAATGGGCGGGGCCCAGGCGGTGGCCGCCCTGGCCTACGGGACGGAAACGGTGCCCAAGGTGGACAAGATCGTGGGCCCCGGCAACGCCTATGTGGCCGAGGCCAAGCGGCAGGTGTTCGGCCTGGTGAATATCGACATGATCGCCGGCCCCTCCGAGGTGCTGGTTATCGCCGACGGGAAGTCCAACCCCGCCTGGGTGGCCGCCGACCTGCTCAGCCAGGCGGAGCACGACAAGATGGCCTCCGCCGTGCTGGTCACCGACTCCCGGGAACTGGCCCAGGCCGTTTCCCGGGAAATTGAGGAGCAGCTGAAGACCCTGGAGCGGGAGGAGATTGCCCGGGCCTCCATAGAGCACAACGGGAAGATCATCGTGGCCCGGTCGCTGAAAGAGGCGGCGGCGGTGGCCAACCGCATCGCCCCGGAGCACCTGGAGCTGTCGGTGGACGACCCCTTCGACTACCTGGGGATGATCGAGAACGCCGGGTCCATCTTCCTGGGCCGGTACAACCCGGAGCCCATGGGGGACTACTTCGCCGGACCCAACCACACCCTGCCCACCATGGGCACCGCCCGGTTCTACAGCCCCCTGTCAGTGGACGACTTCATCAAAAAGTCCCAGTTCAGCTGCTACACCAGGGAGGCCCTGGAGCGGGACTATCGAAAAGTGAGCCGTTTTGCCCGGGAGGAGGGCCTCACCGCCCACGCCCGGGCGGTGGACATCCGCTTTGAGGGGGGAGAGACATGATCGCCATCATCGACTACGGGGTGGGCAACCTGTTCTCCCTGAAAAGCTCGCTGAGCGCCATCGGGGAGGAGGCCCTGGTGACCCGAGACCTGGGAGAGCTGGACCGGGCGGACCACATCATCCTCCCCGGGGTGGGGGCCTTCGGGGACGCCGCCCAAAAGCTGAGAGACACGGGGATGTTCCAGGCGGTGCTGGGACCAGGCGGCCAAGGGAAAGCCCATCCTGGGTATCTGCCTGGGGATGCAGTTGCTGTTCGAGAAGTCCTTTGAGTACGGGGAGCACGCCGGTCTGGGCCTGATTTCCGGGGAGGTGCGGGACATCCGCACGGCCATCCCGGAGCATCTGGCCGTCCCCCACATGGGGTGGAACGGACTCAACTTCCCAAAGGACATGCCGAGAAGCCCCCTCTTTGCCGGGCTGGCGGAGGGCGAGCATGTGTATTTCGTCCACTCCTTTGCGGGCTTTGACTGTAAAGCACATTGCATTGCCACCACGGAGTACGGCGCCGAGCTGACGGCGGCGGTCCAGAACGGCAATGTGTACGGGGCCCAGTTCCACCCGGAGAAGAGCGGGGAGACGGGGCTGAAAATTCTCAGCAATTTCTGCGGATTGGAGGGGAGAACATGATCCTGCTTCCGGCCATTGACCTGTACGGCGGGAAGGAGGTCCGCCTGACAAAGGGGGACTACGCCCAGATGACCGTCTTCCGGGACGACCCGGCTGCCCAGGCGGCGGACTTTCAGGCGGCGGGAGCCCAGTGGCTCCACACGGT
>CASEKM010000115.1 GCA_949288405.1 uncultured bacterium
AGATCGGCATCTCCCAGGCGCAGGTGTCCAGACTGGAGAAAAACGCGTTGAAGCAGATCCGAAAGGAGCTTTAAGGGTGCGCGCGGGGCGGCCTCAGGCCGCCCCGCGGCTGGTTTTGGGGAAATGTTTGTCCCTGCGCTGCAATCGCCTCTTGCGTATTTGCAGGATCTGTGGCAAAATAGACCCTGGTACCATGGACCTGTAGAGATGAGGAGGGCCGGTATGAGGGGAAAGACTCGGCTTTTTGGCGTGTTTGGGGCGGCTGTGCTGATGTGCGCCCTGTTGCTCACCGGCGCTTTGGCGGCACAGGGACCGGAGGCGGGGGAGGCCACGGTGCTCTTCACCCACGACCTCCACTCCTGCTTCTTCCCCCGGGCCCAGGAGGGCGGGGGAGAGCTGGGGGGCTTTGCCCGGCTGGCCGCCGCCCTGGAGGAGGAGCGGGAGGACCACCCGGACGCCCTGACGGTGGACGGGGGCGACTTCTCCTCCGGCTCGCTGATCCAGACCCTGTCCGCTACCCGGGCCCCGGAGCTGTGCGCCCTGGGGACCATGGGCTATGACGCGGTCACCGCGGGCAACCACGAGTTTGACAACGGGGCCGAGGGGTTTTGCCAGATGCTCACCGCGGCCCGCCAGAGCGGCGGGACCGTGCCCGCCCTAGTGATGGCCAACTACCAGCCGGCCCAGGAGGACCCCGGACGGCTGGATCTCCAGCGGGACCTGGCCGCCTACGGCGTTAAGGAGTACCTGCTGCTGGAGCGGGGGGGCGTCACCTACGGTATCTTCGGCCTCATGGGGGAGAGCGCCCACGAAAGCGCTCCCACCTCCGGCTTTGCCCTGGAGGAGCCCGCCCAGGCGGCCCAGCGGTGCGTGGAGCGCCTGGAGGAGCAGGGGGCGGAGTTCATCGTCTGCCTGTCTCACGGCGGCACCAGCGAGACGGGGACCTCCGAGGACGAGGAGCTGGTCCGGGCGGTGGACGGCATCGATCTGATCGTCTCCGGCCACACCCACACCACCCTGGCGGAGCCACTGGTGGTAGGGGACACCTACATCGTGTCCGCCGGTTCCAACTGTGAAAACCTGGGGAGCATCACCCTGTCCTGGAACGAGGCGGGGGAGAAGACGCTGGCGGACTACCGGCTGATCCCCGTGGACGGGACGGCGGGGGAGGACCCGGAGCTGGCCGGCATGGTGGAGGGCTGGAAGGAGCAGGTGGACATCAGCTATCTGGCCCCCTATGGCCTGACCTGCGATGAAGCTCTGACCCGCAGCGACTTTTTCCTCCCGCTGCCGGACGAGGCGGTCCAGGAGGGGAACGCCCTGGGAGAGCTGACGGCGGACGCCTTCCGCTGGGCGGCGGCGGAGCTGGCCGGAGAGGGGACGGAGGTCCCCACAGTGGCCCTCACCGCCGCCGGGGTGCTGCGCGCCCCCCTGCCCAAGGGGGAGCTCACCACCGCCCAGGTCTTTGAGGTGCTGTGTGTGGGTTCAGGGGCGGACGGCTCTGCCGGTTCCCCCCTGGTGTCCTGCTACCTCACAGGGGAAGAGCTGCGGGCGGCCATGGAGGTGGACGCCTCCATCGCCCCCCTGATGCCGGAGGCACAGCTGTATTTCTCCGGGGCGGACTACTCGTTCAACACCCACCGGATGTTTTTGAATAAGGTGACCGGCGCCCGCCTCACCCAGACGGGGGAGAAGCCGGAGAGCGGACAGCTCTACCGGGTGGTCACCAGCCTGTACTGCGGACAGATGCTCAGCGCGGTGAAGGACCGGTCCCTGGGCCTGCTGTCCATCGTGCCCAAGGACGAAAATGGAGAGCCCATCGCCGACCTGGAGTCCCGGATCCTTCGGGACCCCTCCGGCCATGAGATCAAGGAGTGGTACGCCCTGGCGGCCTATCTCCAGAGCTTTGGGCAGGACGGCGTGCCCACCTCCTACGCCTGGCCGGACGGCCGGAAGGAGGTCAGCCGCAGCTGGAACCCCATCGAGCTCATCAAGAGCCCCAGCCTGCTCACCGTGGGCGTGCTGCTGCTGGGGGCGCTGGCCGTCGCGGCGGCGGTGTTCCTGGTGCGCAGTCTGATCCGCCGCCGGCGGAGCGGCCGGTACGGCGGGTATCGCCGCAGAAGATTTTTCCAATAGTTATCTCCGCGCGGCCTTCCGCGCTGTGATAAAGAGAAGGACGGAGGGGACCGTGGGGCGCTGTTCAGAGGGTTCAGCGCCCCAGGGTATGAATCATAAGGAGGAGAAAGCGTGAAACAGCAGTATCAGATCGTAACGAAAAAAGTGCTGACGCCGGAGATCAGCCAGATCTCGGTCCACGCGCCGCTGGTGGCGGCCAAGGCGAAGGCCGGGCAGTTCATCATCCTGCGGGTGGACGAGAACGGGGAGCGGATCCCCCTGACCATCTCCAGCGCGGATCGGGAAAAGGGGACCATCACGGTCATCTTCCAGAAGGTGGGAGCGACCACCCTGGCCCTGGACCAGCTCCAGGAGGGGGACTGTCTCCACGACTTCGTGGGCCCCCTGGGGGAGCCCACCCATGTGGACGGCTACGGGCGGGTGGCCGTTCTGGGCGGCGGCCTGGGCTGTGCCATCGCCCTGCCGGTGGCCAAGGCCCTCCACGAGGCGGGCAACCAGGTGGATCTGATCGGCGGCTTTAAGACCCGCGATATTGTCATCCTGGAGGAGGAGATGGGCAAGGCCTGCACCGACCTGCACATCTGCACCGACGACGGCACCTACGGCTACCACGGCTTTGTCACCGGCAAGCTGGAGGAGCTCATCAAGAGCGGGGTCAAGTTTGACCACGTGTTCGCCATCGGTCCCCTGATGATGATGAAGTTTGCCTGCAAGCTCACCAAGGAGTACAACATCCCCACCACCGTGAGTATGAACCCCATTATGATCGACGGCACCGGCATGTGCGGCGGCTGCCGCCTGACCGTGGGCGGCGAGGTGAAGTTCGCCTGTGTGGACGGCCCCGACTTTGACGGCCACCAGGTGGACTTTGACGAGGTCATCGCCCGGAACAACACCTATAAAGACTTTGAGACCAAGGCGAAAGAGGCCCACCTCTGCCGTCTGGGAGGAGGCGCCCTCAATGGCTAATATGCAGATGAACAAGACCCCCATGCCCGAGCAGGACCCCCAGGTCCGCAACCACAACTTCCTGGAGGTGGCCCAGGGCTACACCCTGGAGCAGGCCATGAACGAGGCCCAGCGGTGCATCCACTGCAAGAACCCCGCCTGCGTCTCCGGCTGCCCGGTGGGCATCCCCATCCCCGACTTCCTGGCCAAGGTGGCCGAGGGGGACATCGCCGCCGCCTATGAGATCCTGTCCAACGCCAACGCCCTGCCCGCCATCTCCGGCCGGGTGTGCCCCCAGGAGAACCAGTGCGAGGGCAAGTGCGTCCGGGGCGTGAAGGGCGAGCCCGTGGCCATCGGCCGGGTGGAGCGCTTCGTGGCCGACTGGGCGGCAGAGCAGGGCATCGCCAACGTGGCCACCGCCCCCAAGAACGGCCACAAGGTGGCCGTGGTGGGCTCCGGCCCCGCCGGCCTCACCTGCGCCGGGGAGCTGGCCCGCATGGGCTATGACGTCACCGTGTTTGAGGCCTTCCACACCGCCGGCGGCGTGCTCACCTACGGTATCCCTGAGTTCCGTCTCCCCAAGGCCATCGTGGCCCGGGAGGTGTCCAACCTGGAGAAGATGGGGGTGGACATCGAGCTGAACATGGTCATCGGCAAGATCCTCACCATCCCCGAGATCTTTGAGCGGGGCTATGAGGCGGTGTTCATCGCCTCGGGCGCCGGCCTGCCCATGTTTATGAAGATCCCCGGCGAGAGCCTGGTGGGCGTCTACTCCGCCAACGAGTACCTCACCCGCATCAACCTGATGAAGGCCTACAAGGAGGACAGCCCCACCCCCATCCTCCACAACCAGAAGGTGGCCGTGGTGGGCGGCGGCAACGTGGCCATGGACGCCGCCCGGTGCGCCAAGCGCCTGGGGGCCGAGGTCCACATCGTCTACCGCCGCTCCGAGGCGGAGCTGCCCGCCCGGGCCGAGGAGGTCCACCACGCCAAGGAGGAGGGCATCATCTTCGACCTGCTTACCAACCCGGTGTCCATCGAGGGGGACGAGAAGGGCCACGTGAAGGCCATGACCTGCATCCGCATGGAGCTGGGGGAGCCCGACGCCTCCGGCCGCCGCCGCCCCGTCCCCGTGGAGGGCAGCGAGTTCCAGTTTGAGGTGGACGCGGTCATCATGGCCCTGGGCACCTCCCCCAACCCCATGAGCACCAAGGGCACCGAGGGCCTGGAGAAGACCCGGAAGGGCTGTGTGGCCGCCGGGGAGGACGGCAGCACCAGCCTGGAGGGGGTGTACGCCGGAGGGGACGCCGCCACCGGCGCCGCCACCGTCATCCTGGCCATGGGGGCTGGCAAGTCCGCCGCCAAGTCCATCGACGCGTACATCAAGAGCAAGCAGTAATGGTTTCCCTCCCGCCCTCCGGGGCGGGGGCATATAAAAGGAGCAAACATAGGGCCGCCCATTCGGGCGGCCCTATGTTTGCTATTGGGGGTGTTTTGCCAGCCAGGCGGCGGCGTAGGAGCAGGTGGCGGCGGGGGTGCCGCCGTTCTCCCGGATCTGCTCCAGGGCGGCCCGCACCAGCTTGTCCGCCATCCCCTGTCCCCGCAGGGAGGGGTCCACAAAGGTGTGGTCCATGGTGTACACGCCGGGGGCGGTCTCCGGGAAGGTGATCTCGGCCACCAGCTTCCCGCCCTCGTCCAGGGCGTACACCCGCTCCTTCTCATACTGTAAGGGGGTCATGCTTCTCACCTCCCCCTCAGTGTACCACAAAACGCGCCCCGGCGCAATCGCCCCCAGGGAGGTTTGATCCATGGTCTATATCCGGTCCTTTCAGCTCCCTTCCGTTTCGGAGGAGACCAATTTCCTGTCCTGGGACGGGGAGAACAAGCGCACCTGCTACACCAGCCGCTACCCCTTCGGGGTCTTCCTCAGCCGGGAGATGCCTCTGCTGGAGTTCGAGCCGGTCACCATCCTGTGCGGGGGCAACGGCAGCGGCAAGACCACCATCCTGAACCTGATCGGGGAGAAGCTGGGCCTGCGCCGGGGGGCGGTGTTCAACCGCAGCGCCTTCTTCGGGCGGTATCTGGACCTGTGCCAGGCGGAGACCGCCCCCGCCTTCGACCGGGCGGCCCGAGAGGCCAGCCGGGTCATCACCAGCGACGACGTGTTCGACTATCTCCTGGACCTGCGCAGCCTGAACGAGGGCATCGACCGCCGGCGGCGGGAGCTGCTGGAGGAGTATACCGAGGCCCGGTACGCCAGCTTTCAGATGCGATCCCTGGCCGACGTGGACCGCCTG
>CASEKM010000116.1 GCA_949288405.1 uncultured bacterium
CTGGGCGATTTGATCTCCCGCACCCCCAGCCGCGGGGAGCCCCCCGCCGCCCGGCGTCAGATCTTATTGCTGATCGTGGCCACCCTGCCCCTGTTCCTGGTGCTGCCCGTCAAGAAATATGTGGAGGCGGTGGGCAACTACCCGGCGGCGGTGAGCTGCATCCTGCTGCTCACCGGCGTGGTCCTCTTCCTGTCCGACCGCATGGCCAAGGGCCGGAAAAACGCCCGGAACACCACGCTGAAGGACGCCGTGCTCATCGGCGTGGCCCAGGGCTTTGCCACCCTGCCCGGCCTGTCCCGCTCGGGCAGCACCATCGCCGCCGGCATGGCCCTGGGGCTGGACCGGAAGTTCGCCGTGCGCTTCTCCTTCCTCATGTCCCTGCCCGCCGTGCTGGGCGCCACCATCCTGGAGCTGGTGGATGTGATCGGGGAAGGGAGCGTGGACGCCGCCCTGCTGCCCAAGTACCTGCTGGGCATGGTCATCGCCGGGGTGGTGGGCTACTTCTCCATCGGCCTGGTGAACCTGCTGGCCTCCAAGGGCAAGTTCGGCGCCTTCGCCTACTACTGCTGGATCGCCGGCGGCGTGTTCCTGGTGCTCAGTCTGCTGAACTTCACCCTGGTCCCGGCGGTGTAACGCAACTCAACATCCTGAGAAAGGATCTTTCACACTATGGCAACGTCACAAAAGCGATCCGGCGGAAGCCGCGCCTCCTCCGGGGGGCGGCGGACCTCCTCCGCCTCCAAGGGCAAAAGCAGCTCCTCCCGGAGCCGGAAGCAGTCTCCCGCGCCCGCCCACCGGCCCTACCGCCGTGAGGTGGGGGCGGGCGTCTGCCTGCTGCTGGCCATTTTCACGCTCTTCGGGTGCTTCCACATCCAGGCCCTGTTTATCGACGCCCTGTGCGGGCTGATCCGCGGCCTGATCGGCTACGGCTTCTGGCTCACCCCCCCCGCCCTGCTGCTCTCCAGCTTCATCCTGGCCTTTCACCGGGGGCGGCCGGTGCGTCTGCGGGTGTTCTGCGCCCTGATGCTCCCCCTGCTGCTCTCCTGCGTGGTCCACAGCGTCTCCGCCCAGGCCCTGCCCTGGGACTCCGCCCTGGTCCAGACCCTGTGGGCCAGCGGCGAGGCCATGACCACCGGCGGCGTCCTCTCCGGCGTGCTGGCCCAGGCCTTTGTCCAGGTGTTCAGCGCCGTGGGCGCAGCGGTGATCTTTGTCCTGGGCCTGCTCATGTCCGGCCTGGGCGCCTTTGACCTGACCATCGTGGATGTGGCCGACTGGATCTTTACCCGTCCCCGGTATGAGTACGAGCCGGAGGACCCCCCGGAGCGTCCGGTGGTCCGTGTCCCCCGGCCGGAGCCCCGCGCCTCCGAGCGCCGGGCGGCGGCTGACATCGACATCCCCGTGGAGGACGGCCCCCTGGTGGGGAAGGAGCCCCCTCCTCCCCCGGAGAAGAAGAAGCACTTCTTTGACCGCAGGCCCCGGGTGCCCTCCCCCGATCAGCTCCTCACCGGGGGCGCGGCAACCCCCGCCGCCCCGGAGGAGGCCCCTGCCCCCGCGCCCCAGCCGGAGGTCAAGGCCGCCCCTGCCGGGGAGACCGCCCCCTCCCCCGCCCTCTCCGGCGGGACCCAGGGGGGCGCAGAGGCCGCCCCCTCCCTCCCGGCGGAGCCGGAGGAGAATGTCCCCCCCAGCTATGTGTCCCAGCCCGCTCCCGCCCAGGCCCCTCCCCCGCCCATGCCTGAGGTGGTCCGGGAGCCCGCCGTAGCCAAAAACGGCAAGGAGGAGGCCCAGCAGGCCGCCGCCGAGATGGCCCAGCACATCCAGGCCGGGCTGGAGCAGGAGACGCCCCCCTACCACTACCCGCCTCTGGACCTGCTCCAGGAGGGGCGGGGCGACCTGGGCGGCGAGGCCCTGGTGGAGCTCAACGCCAACAAGCAGCGGCTGTCCGACACCATCCACTCCTTCGGCATCGACGCCAACATCGTCAACGTCACCCGGGGGCCCTCGGTCACCCGGTACGAGTTGGAGCTGGATCAGGGGGTGCGGCTGAACAAGCTCACCAACCTGTCCGACGACATCGCCCTGGCCCTGGGGGCCTCCGGAGTGCGCATCGCCCCCATCCCCGGAAAAATCTCCATGGTGGGCATCGAGGTACCCAACAAGCTGGTGTCCCCGGTAAACATCCGCACCGTCCTCAGCTCCGGCGAGTTCCAGGACAGCCCCAGCAAGGTGTCCTTCGCCGTGGGCAAGGACATCGGGGGCAAGTGCATCGTGGGCAACATCGCCAAGCTGCCCCACCTGCTCATCGCCGGCACCACCGGCTCGGGCAAGTCGGTGTGCACCAACTCCCTCATTATCTCCCTGCTGTACAAGGCCAGCCCGGAGGAAGTCCGCCTGATCATGGTGGACCCCAAGATGGTGGAGCTGGGCATCTACAACGGCATCCCCCACCTGCTCATTCCCGTGGTCACCGACCCGAAAAAGGCCGCCGGCGCCCTCCAGTGGGCGGTGACCGAGATGATGAAGCGCTACCGCACCTTTGCCGAGGTGGGGGTGCGGGACCTGGCCTCCTACAACGCCAAGGCCGCCCAGACCGAGGGCATGGAGAAGATGCCCCAGGTGGTGGTGGTCATCGACGAGCTGGCCGACCTGATGCTGGTGGCCGCCAAGGAGGTGGAGGAGTCCATCTGCCGGGTGGCCCAGATGGGTCGCGCCAGCGGTATGCACCTGATCATCGCCACCCAGCGGCCCTCCGCCGACGTAATCACCGGCCTGATGAAGGCCAACATCCCCAGCCGCATCGCCTTCGCCGTGGCCTCCGCCATGGAGTCCCGCATCATCCTGGACACCCAGGGGGCGGAGAAGCTGGTGGGCCGGGGGGACATGCTGTACTTCCCCCTGGGCTCCGGCAAGCCCACCCGGGTGCAGGGCTGTCTCATCACCGACCAGGAGGTGGCCTCTGTGGTGGACTATGTGAAGTCCAACAGCGGCGCCGCCCAGTACGACGACCAGGTGATGCAGGAGATCGAGCAGCACGCCGCCGAGAAGGACAAGGCCTCCAAGGGGGTGGGCGGCTCCGACCCCACCGCCGGGGAGGAGGAGTACGACGAGCTCATCAACGCCGCCATCGAGGTGGTGCTGGAGACCGGCCAGGCCTCCGTGTCCATGCTCCAGCGGCGGCTGAAGCTGGGCTACGCCCGGGCTGCCCGCCTGGTGGACCAGATGGAGGAGAAGGGCGTGGTGGGCCCCTTCGAGGGCTCCAAGGCCCGACAGCTCCTCATTACCAAGGAGCAGTGGCAGGAGATGCAGTACCGCCAGGGCATCGTCTCCCAGCCCGTCCCCCCCGAGACGCCGGAGGTCCCCCCCGCGGAGGAGCAGGCGCCCCAGTATACAGACGCCCCGCCCTTCGACGTGGACGAGGAGCTGGACCGGGCGGAGGAGGATACGCTGTAAGCGCAAAAACCGTGGACCCAACCAGGTCCACGGTTTTCCTTTTGTCAGTTTGGCGCACCGCCGGGGTAAAACTCCGGGAAGGTCTGCCGGATCACATTGGACAGGAACTCCACCATAAACTGCATCCTGTCCTGGTCCCCTGCCGCCAGGGGGCGGTAGCGGACGATCAGGGACAAGATCCCCGTCAGCAGGAAGTGGAGCTTCATGTCGTTCTCTACACAGGGAGTCAGCTTGCCCACCCGGTAGATCTGGGCCTGAAAGGCCTCCAGAAAACACTGGGGATAGCCGGAACAGAACTGGATGTTCCGCTCGTACAGCAGGGCGCGCTCCCCCCGGGAGAGGGCCTCCCCCATGGGCTCCACCTGGGCGAACATGAAGGTGCGGACAAAGGCCTCCGGGTCCTGGAACAGAGCCGGATAGGGGTCGAAGCTCCCGGCGATCTTTTCCGCCGTCTGCTCCACCAGCTGGCTGTACAGGTGGAAGATGTCCAGATAGTGGAGGTAAAAGGTCCCCTTGCTGATCTCCGCCCGGGCGGCCAGCTCTGTAACGGTGATCTTGTTCACCGGCTTCTCTTCGATCAGCTCCAGAAATGCGCTCTGAATGGCGCGGCGGGTCTTCAGCACCCGCAGGTCGGTTTTGGCTTCCATGGGTTGGTTCCTCTTGTAATAGACGATTTGCGGCAGGCGTCTATTTTTTGCCGGTTTGCAATAGCCGGTCATTGTATCATAGACGGCCGTCTTTTATACTATACCACGGAAGGGACAGGACTTCCAGCAAAATCAGAACCCCTGTCCCGGCATTTGGAAGGAGAAACGAACATGGAAGCGTATAAAATCGGAGACTTGGTTTACGCCAGACTGGGGACTCTCCCGGTGGTGGGCACTGTGGTGGATTGGAACGCCGGGCTGGGCAAGTACCTGGTCCGCTTCAGCGCCGTCCAGCAGGACTGGTATGGGGAGGGGGAGCTGACCCCCTATTCGGAACAATAAGGCAGGAAACCCCGTGGACTTGAGAAAGCCCACGGGGTTCTTCTGTTTACTTGGTCAGTACCTTCTTATGGTAACCCTTTTTCCCACAGTGGGGACACTTCATCCGCCGGTCCCGGCCAATGTGGGGGGCCAGCACCACCGCCTTCATGGTGGGGACGTACCGGTACTGACAGTGAGGGCACTCATAGTAGCCCGCGTCGTGCTCCACCCGCAGGGCCCAGACAATGCCTACCACCAGGAAAGCGCCCCCCACCAAAATCAGGGCCATCCGCCACCAGATGTTCTCCACCGCGAAGATGGCGGCGAAGAGCATCACCAGATAGGTGACCGTGGCCGACAGGGCGATCACGAGTTCCAGAGACAGCAGGGCCCGGTTTTTCACCGCCTCCAGCTGCTGCAGCTCCAGCAGGTGCTCCTCCGCCTTCTGCTGATATCCCTCCGGGTCCAGCCGCTCCCCGGACAGGAGCTCGTTGACGGTGATGTGGAGCAGACTGCACAGCTCCAGCATGAGGGAGGCGTCGGGCATATTTTTGCCGGTCTCCCACTTGGAGACCGCCCGGTCGCTGATTCCCAGCTTTTCCCCCAGGGCCGCTTGGGTGTAGCCCGCCTCTCTCCTGCACTGAGCGATAAAGGCGCCGATCTTGTCCTGTTCCATAGAGATCCCCCTTTCGCCTGCCAGCATACCCCAGGCGGAAGAAAAATGCCACCAACCAGCGGTTGAGTTGAGAAAATTCCAGGTTTTCAGAGGAAAAACGCCGCCAGCGGCAATGTCATTTCGTTAGAGGAAGCAACCCATTGGCCCCCTTGTGAAAGGCCGACTCCCCCTATCAGGGGGAGATGGCCGAAGGCCAAAGGGGGTAGGGACGGCTCCCGGCGAAGCCGGGTGGGGGATTCCGTTGA
>CASEKM010000117.1 GCA_949288405.1 uncultured bacterium
AAGGGCCTGTTGCAAAATAGGATTTTGAAAAATTAGGTCAAAGAAAAAGTTAGCAAGAACCGTCAAGACTGCGGTTCTCGCTAACTTTTTTAATGCACAAATTTCCCGCTTGGGTCTGAAAACTGCATTTTGCAACAGGCCCTTCTTTAATCCCATGTGCGCGTATGCGGTCAGGAGGAAACGGAACGGAGGGCAGGGGAGAAGAAAGCGCTTGCCTAACCCTGACGAAAGGTGTACAATATTTCAGCGTGGTAAAATAAGGACGGGGAGGCAAATCGATGGCGCCGCCGAAAAACGACTTTTCCAAGGGAAGCATTTCGAAAAACATTCTGGCCCTGGCTGTGCCCATGACGGCGGCACAGCTGATCAACGTCCTGTACAGCGTGGTGGACCGGATCTATCTGGGCCTTCTGCCCGGACATCTGGCCCTCACGGGGCTGGGACTGACGGTGCCGGTGATCTCCATTATCATGGGGTTCGCCAACCTGTGCGGCACCGGCGGCGCGCCCCTGAGCTCCATGGAGCGGGGCAGGGGAAACCAGGAGGAGGCCGAGCGGGTGATGGGCAATGCCTTCACTCTGCTTTTGATTTTCGGGGCGGCGGTCACCGCGATCTTCCTGCTCATCAAGCGGCCCATGCTCTACCTCTTCGGGGCCAGCGACGCCACCTACCCCTACGCCGACGCTTATATGACCATCTACCTGATGGGGACGGTCTTTGTGATGATCGGCCTGGGCATGAACCCCTTCATCAACGCCCAGGGCTTCGGCAAGGTGGGCATGATGACGGTGGGCCTGGGGGCGGTGGTGAACATCGTCCTGGACCCGGTCTTTATTTTTGTGTTCGATATGGGCATCCGGGGGGCCGCCCTGGCCACGGTGATCGCCCAGGGGTGCTCGGCGGTGTGGGTGATGAAGTTCCTCACCGGCCGCAGGGCCATCCTCCGGCTGCGGCGGGAGTATCTGGTCCTAAAGGCCTCCCGGGTGAAGAAGATCATCGGCCTGGGCCTGTCCGGCTTCTTTATGAACCTCACCAACAGCCTGGTGCAGATCGTGTGCAACGCCACCCTCCAAAACTACGGCGGGGACCTGTACGTGGGCGTGATGACCATTATCAACTCCCTGCGGGAGGTGTTCGTCATGCCCGCCCAGGGCATCGCCAACGGCTCTCAGCCGGTGACCAGCTTCAACTACGGGGCGGGCCAGTACAGCCGGGTGTGCACCTCCATCCGCTTCACCATGGGCGTGGTGGTGGCCTGCACGGCCTTCTTCTGGGCGGTGGCCATGCTGTTCCCCGCCCCCCTCATCCAGATCTTCAACCGGGAGCCTGAGGTGGTGGAGGCGGGCATCCCCGCCCTGCGCATCTACTTCTGTATGTTTATCCCCATGGCCCTTCAGATGGCCAGCCAGGGCATCGTGGTCAGCCTGGGCCGGTCCAAGCAGGCGGTGTTCTTCTCCCTGCTGCGCAAGGCCATCATCAATGCGCCCCTGACGGTGATCCTGCCCATCTGGATGGGGACCACCGGCGTGTTCACCGCCGAGGCGGTGTCCCAGCTGCTGGGCGGCCTGGCCAGCAGCATCACCATGTACTTCACCGTCTACCGCCCCTACCGCCGCCGGAAGGACGCGCTGCGTCCGGCGGACCAGTGAGAAAAGGAGAGGTCCCATATGCTGCAGGGAGATTTTCACACCCACTCCACCTATGACGACGGAAAGAGCACCCTGGCCCAGATGGCGGCGGCGGCCCGGAGTCTGGGCCTGGCCCGCCTGGGCTTCTCCGGGCACAGCTGGTGCCCGGGGCAGGAGGACTACTGTATTCCCCGGGAAAAGATCGGGGACTACCTGGCCCAGGCCCGGGCCCTCCAGGTCCGGTACGCCGGGGAGATGGAGATCTTCGTGGGGCTGGAGCTGGATTTCTTTGGGGAGCGGCCCCAGGGGCTGGACTATGTGATCGGCTCGGTCCACGCGCTGGACCGGAACGGCCGCCTCTACGCCGTGGACGAGAGCCCGGAGGTCACCCGCCGGGCGGTGGAGGAGGCCTTCGCCGGGGACTGGTACCAGTACACCGACGCCTACTTCGACCTGGTGGCCCAGCTGCCGGAGAAGACCGGCTGCGACTGGATCGGCCACTTTGACCTGGTGAGCAAATTCAACCAGCAGGACCCCCGGTTTGACGAGGAGAGCCCCCGGTATCTCCGCCGGGCCCTGGAGGTGCTGGAGTACCTGGCGGGGCGGGGGATGTGCTTTGAGGTGAACACCGGGGCAATCACCCGGGGGTACCGCACGGTGCCCTATCCCACCCTGACCATGCTCCGCCGCCTGCGGGAGCTGGGGGGAGAGATCATCCTCAACTCGGACGCCCACCACGTCTCCCACCTGTGCGCCAGCTTCCGGGAGGCGGAACTGCTTGTCAAGGAAGCTGGCTTTACCCATCGGAATATCTGGACCCGCGGCGGTTTTCAGGCTGTGGGTCTGCTGGAGCAGTGAGGAGGAGCGGCTATGCGGTTACAGGGCGCGATCTTTGAGGCCCCGGGGACGCTGCTGGACGGCCAGGGGCGCCCCCTGCCCGGTCTGGACCGGGTCCTCACCCTGATGAAGATGGAGGACGTCTGGATGTACCTGGTGTGCGACGGGGACCCGGCCCCGGTGCGCTCCGCCCTGGAGGGGGCCGGCCTGTGGCGCTTCTTCCGGGGGCTCATCTCCGCCGCCGAGCACGGGGGAGACCCTCTGGACCCGGAGCTGTACGAGAAGACGGTGCGCCGCCTGCGCACCGCCAAGCAGGCCACCCTGGTGTTCACCGCCCGGGAGGAGCTGCTGCGCATGCTGAAGGCAAACGGCTTTTTCGCGGCTCTGGTAGGGGAGGGACACGCCCCGGAGGCCATAGCCCAGGCGGACGAGACTATCCCCAGTTATGAAACCATGATTCAATAAGCGTGCGTCCCCACCGGCGGAACCGGTGGGGACGCGTAATTTTTTATTGGTTGCCTGAGCAGCCGTGCTTGTCCTCGCCGCAGGAGCCGCTGCGGCACTTGTGGTCCTCCTCGTGGTGGTGGGCGCACTGGGTGTCCGGGTCATAGGAGAGGGAGCCCGCCAGCAGAGCGGCCACGGCCTCGTCCGCCCCGCCGGTGACGCCGGGGTACAGGGCGATGCCCGCCTCATCCAGGGCGGTGCGGGCCCCGGCGCCGATGCCGCCGCAGATGAGGGTATCCGCCCCGCAGCCCTTCAGGAAGCCCGCCAGCGCCCCGTGGCCGCTGCCCGCGGCGCTGACCACCTGAGAGGCGGTCACCTTCCCGCCGGACACCTCGTACAGCTTGAACTGCTCACAGTGGCCGAAGTGCTGAAACACCTGGCCGTTTTCATAGGTTACCGCGATTTTCATGGAAAACACCTCGAATGTGATGGTACCTCCATTGTACGCCGATTTTGAAAAAAAGCAAGGGGTACCTCCTTGTAACGGGGCGGAAACCTGTGCTATAATGGCACCCTGCAAAAAAAGAGGGGAGATTCAGATATGAATGAGAGAGAGGTTGCCGAGCTGCGCCGGCGCTTCCGCCAGGACCGCAGCGGCATTTCCCGGGTCCGGGGCTGTTATGTGAACGAGAACCGGGAGATCGTCTCCCGGTTCGACCAGTCCCTGGGGGTGCTCACCCAGGAGGAGAACGAGAAGCTCCTCCAGCTTCTGCGGCGCACCCTTACCGGAGCCCTGGGCAAGAATTTATTGGACATCACCTTCGCCACCCAGCAGGTGGTCCACGGCTCCGAGCACAGGCGGCTCATGGGCCTGCGGGCCTCGGAGCTGCGGGACGAGGAGGCGCTGGAGTCCCTGTTTCAGGCCATGATCCGCGCCCTGGATCTGGAGGGCAACTACATGATCCTCCTGGCCCACGACGCCTATGACGTGCCCTACCGGGGAAAGGACGGGGAGGACCAGGCGGACGCCTCCTCGGAGGTGTTCTCCTATCTGGTGTGCGCCGTCTGTCCGGTGAAGCTCACCAAGCCCGCCCTCAGCTATCAGGTCCAGGCGGGGGAGTTCCGCACCCGCACCGCCGACTGGGTGGTGTCCCCGCCGGAGCTGGGCTTTCTGTTCCCCGCCTTTGACGACCGCAGCGCCAACATCTACGACGCCCTGTACTACTCCAAGGATGTGAAAAACGTCCACGAGGACCTGATCGGGGCGGTGTTTGCCGCCCCGGCCCCCATGCCCGCCGCAGCCCAGCAGGAGAGCTTCCGGGGGGTGCTGGGGGAGGCCCTGGAGGAGGACTGCTGCCTTCCGGTGGTGCAGGCGGTCCACGACCAGCTGTGCGGCCTGATGGAGGACCACAAGGAGAGCCGGGACCCGGAGCTGCTCACCATCGGCAAGGGGGAGGTCAAGCAGGCCCTGGCCGCCAACGGGGTGAGCCAGGAACACATCCAGGCCTTTGAGCGGCAGTACGACCAGGCCTTCGGCCCGGACGCCCAACTGAGCCCCCGGAACCTGGTGGACCCCAAGAAGCTGGAGCTGAAGACCGCCGACGTGACCATCAAGGTGAACCCGGAGCGGGGGGACCTGGTCCAGACCAGGATCCTCAACGGGGTGAAGTACATCCTGGTCCGGGTGGAGGAGGGGGTAGAGGTCAACGGGGTCCCCGTACAGATCACCCAGTGACCGCTTCGTCCGCCTCAGATCCGCCCTTGCCGGGCGGATTTTTTTACGCCTCCGAAAAAAGTGCGCCGGGGCCGTGGGATTTCTGGCTCTGAGACGTATGGAAAGACAGAAGAGAGAAAGGGGGGAGCGGCATGGACGCGGCCCAGTGGATGGCCCGGCTCCAGCAGGGGGACCCGGAGGCCCTGGAGTGGCTTCTGACCCGCTACGGCGGGATGCTCCAGTACATCTTGGGCGGGATGCTGGAGGACCCCCGCGACCGGGAGGACTGCCTGGCCCAGGTGCGCATGAAGCTGTGGGAGAGCCGGGGCTCCTATGACCCGAAGCGCTCCAGCCCGGCCACCTGGCTCACCGCCCTGTGCCGCAACGCCGCCTTCGACCGGCTGCGGCAGCTCCAGCGGCAGGGGACCGAGGAGATTTCGGAGCACCACCCGGACCCCGCCCCCGGCCCGGAGGAGCTTCTGCTCCAGAAGGAGCGGCGGGAACGCCTGCAAACGGCGCTGAACGCCCTGTCCGCCCGGGACCGGAATCTGATCTACCGCAAGTATTACTACCTCCAGTCCACCGCCCGGATGGCCGCCGAGCTGGGCCTGACGGAGCGGGCGGTGGAGGGGAGACTGTACCGCATCCGGCAAAAACTCCA